>CALBXO010000503.1 GCA_937890335.1 uncultured Pseudomonadota bacterium
CTCCGTCGCCAACCGGTTTATGTCACCGGCGGGAATCTGGATGCTGGCTCACCACCGATCCGTCGCCATCATCGACGCCCCGTACGCGTGGGAGGACGCGAACCCGGTCCTCGACCGCATCGAGAACTTCCTGCGCGACAACGGCTACCGCGTCGAGCTCATCGCTGTGTCGCACCTTCACCTGGATCATATGGCGGGGCTGCATCCGTTCCTGAAGCGATTTGACGGCGCCACTGTGGTGTTCCCGCGCGCATGGCGAGAAAAGGCCTACAAGTGGTGGGACGGCGACACGTGGAAGCGCGGCGGAGTCGCGCCGGAACCCCTCCTTAACCACGCCAAGCGGGTTGAGTTCGACGAGACCCACGTCGCCAAGCTATCGGGTGAAAAGATCTTCTTCGTGGAGGCGCCCTACCACAGCGCCACCGACCAGGTCATCGTGTTCCGGGGCGTGGCATTGCTGCCCGACTGGCACCTGCCCAGCAAACCTGACGAGAAACTGCATCTGGTGCTTGCGCCCAAGCGGGACATCGCCCAGACAGTCCGCCGCTTCCGCGAGTTCCGGGCTCGCCACGCGTACACCATCCACTCCGCCATCGGCGTACACGGCTCCCACGGTGGTGTGCGCCCCTTCCAACACCGCATTCGACTGGCGTGCGACCGATTCGCCGTCGACGCCGACTGAGGATCACCCATGCTCATCGTCTCGGACATTCATTTCGGAGCCAACGAGAAGCGGGCGGTCGAGGATATGCTGTTCGCGGCAAAGCTGCTGCCGCCCGAGGAGCGGGTCGCCATTATAGCGGGCGATCTCGTCCAGCGCGCGACCGCCGAACAGTATGCTGAAGCCGCCGTTCTCCTGCATGAAATCGCCAACGCCGGACTGACGCTCATTGTCACCCCGGGAAACCACGACTTCCAGATCCCGTACCTCCCGCTCGGCACCGACAAGGTCAATCTGCTCCCCGAGGGCATGAACGTCGCTCGGGAGCGATTCAAGGAGGTGGCCGTCGAAGCTATGCTCGCCCAGGACGGGGTGTTCAGAAAGCACGACAAGGAAGACGAGTATGACACCATCACGCGCGTGGGGGACGATGTCTTCGTGGCTCTCAGGTCCAGCCACTTCCCTCAGCCACTCTTCAACGGAACGATGTGGGGTACGGCGCTCATCAAACAGCGCCAGATCGACTGGGCTCGCGCGACCCTGGAGCGCGAGGGCCTTACCGGCTGCCGCCTTCACCTACTCACGCACAGGAGCCTGTGGCGGAGCCCCGGCGACAAACACTTCCCAATGAAGCGCCGCCGTCGACTCGAGGAGGGCCTGCTCAAGCCCCTGCGGTTCCAGACCGTCATCCATGGGCACAACCATGTCTTCCGCTTTGAGCGCCAGACCTTGCCCCACACTGGGGTTCCCATCCGCCGCATTGCCGCTCCCACCCTGTCTACTCGCGCCCACGGCGACGCCCAAGATGCGGGGGCTTTCCTCATCTGGAGCCCGGCAGCTGACCCAGACAGAATTGCCAGGCATACGGTGGGTGGCCCGGCGCGCAGGTTCGATTTGGCACATGCGCTGGGTGAGCTGCGCAGGGCGGCGGTAGCCGAAGACGCCATCGATCTGGGCGCGGTTCTACTCGCCGACCCGCCGCACCCGGCGACCATCCTCACAGCCTTGTTCCAGCTTCTCGACGAAGCCGACGAAGGTGCGCCGGCTGACCTGCGCATCGATGCCCAACCGCGTTCCGAGCTGAGCAAGGGTCTTGTTGCGTTCTCTGGATGGTTCGCTCGGCCGCACGACCCGCCGGAGGTCCAGCACGCAATGCAGCATTTCCGAGACGCGGTGCGCAAAGAGAAACGACGGCGCCTGGCGTTCGCACACCTTGGCATCGCGACCTGCCGGGCGCTGACCGACGACCGTGCCGGAACTGAGAAGGCCCTCGAGAACGTACTCGAAGTTGACCCTCACAAGGACATCGTGCTGCTCCGGCTCCAACGCGGCCTCGCCGAGCAGCTGGGTATCACCGTCCGGTTCGACGCAGAATCGATGAAGTACTGCCGCGTCTGTTCAAAGCGCGTCAACGGCGGTCTCAAGTGGCGCCTGACCCACAGGTTCGCATGCCGGTGTTGCGGCCATCGAACGCACGTCCGCTGCGCCGCCGACGTGAAGCGCAAGACCTGCCGTGCGTGTCGGGGCGAGTGACCCCGCCGCGAAATCGGCCACGCTTTTTCCTTCTCCGGGCGCCTGGCATCGGAAGGGAAGGACGATGCGGAACGGCACGGTGTTGTCCCTCGGCGGCAGGTGTGAGAGAGGTCAGTGTGACACAATGGACCGTTGAGGGAGGCTTCGTGGATCCAATCAGCGCAATCGGTACGGTGACCACCGCCTTCCAGGCGGTCAAGGTGATTCACGGTTTGTGGGCACAGGTGCGGAAAGCCAACGTCTATAAACTCGTGGACCGTATTGCGAAATCCGAGATGGAGGCGGGGTTTCGCGCA
This sequence comes from uncultured Pseudomonadota bacterium, assembly GCA_937890335.1. GTDB lineage: Bacteria > Myxococcota_A > Bradymonadia > Bradymonadales > CALBXO01. Next base: position 2,491 of record CALBXO010000503.1, read on the forward strand.
TTGGAGCAAGCGAAGAATGCGCCCGAAGGGGAGGCTGTGTCGTTGCTCCGGGAGGCTCGCGAGCATTTGAATCGAGCGATCGGACTGGAGAGCGGACTGCGCCTGACCTACTCCCATCTGGCACTTGCGTTGTGTCACGGTGGACTTGGAGATGCGGTCAATCGCGACAAGGCCCTCGCTGACTCACTCGAAGTCGATCCCCACAAGAACATGCACATCCTAAAGGCGCAGATCGCGGTTGCTAACCAGCTTGGTCGAAAGCTGCCGTACCAGGTGGAGTACCTCAAGCACTGCCGAACATGCGCCGGCCGCATCAACGGGGGCGTGAAATGGCGGTTAACGAGGCGATTTGTGTGTAAAAGGTGCGGCCACCGCACTCATGTTGGCTGCTCGTTGGGAGGGGAGCCAAAGACCAAGCTATGCAGGCTGTGCGGAGATCCCACGTTCGCGAGAGCCGTGTCACCCCTGCCGGCCCTGCTGTGAGCTCGACACCGACGGTCATCGCGTGGCCGGATCGGTGGGGGACCATTGGAACCTGCGGATGCCGGCGGCAAGCAATCGTGCACGCGTCGCCGACGAGCAATTGGCTTCGGTCACTGTCAGCAAACCGGCGCCGCAGGCTCCTGGGTGGAGGCAACATCCGGCAGTGGAGACAACATGAACGACCAGACTCTGACGCAGTACGAGGCCAACGAACTCCAGAAGATCCGAGACTGGCGGGACCCGGCCAAGGCAGGCTTCCTGGCCAAGGTCACGCACGTCGTCAACAGGCCCTTCGAAATCGCCGGCGATGCCGTGATGAAGATCCCGGGCGTGGAGGCGGTGATCTCAACCTCCGTTGGCGGTTTGATCGGGCTGCTCAACGACGGCGCCCAGTGGTCGGTGCGTCCAGAGGCCGTCTACAGCGAGTACCGTGGGAACGGCTTGGCGGTGAACAAGCGGGAGGACATCCTCGCCTTGGGTCTCGAGGGCGTCGACAAGAACATCGGGTTTCTGGCTGCCAAGTACAAAACCCTCGCCGCCGTTGAGGGCGCTGCCACCGGGGTCGCGGGCATCCCTGGGATTCCAGTGGATATCGTGGCTCTGGTGGGGATGAACCTGCGGGCCATCGGTGAGTACGCCACCTATTGCGGGTTCGACGTGAACAACCAGAACGAGCGGCTCTACGCGATGCACGTGCTCGGACTGGCCTCGAGCCCGACCGACGCGAGCAAGCAGGCCGCCATGGCGCAGCTGATCAAGATCGCCACCGAGGTCGCCAAACGGAAGACCTGGAAGGAGCTTGAGCGCCACGCCTTTGTGAAGCTCGTGCAACAACTCGCCAAGGCCCTCGGCGTGCGGCTCACCAAGGCAAAGCTTGCCCAGATTGTGCCCGCCACCGGCGCGCTGATCGGCAGCGGATTCAACGCCTACTACACGAGTAAGGTCTGCACCGCTGCCAACTTCCTCTACCGCGAGCGCTTCCTGGCGGAGTAATACGGGGCGGGCATTCTCCCCGGCGGCGCGGATTGAGACGATCCGAGACCGGCATCCAGTCCCCTCACCGCCGACGGCACCGGCCAACGTGCGACCCCGGCTGCGCGGACGGGTGAGCCCGGACCGCGCCAGTGCACTGGCAATCGATCTGGGGTGAGCCTGAAGGTGGGGTCAGTGCAGCCAGTGGCGCTGGATGCTCTCCATTGCCTCGGCGAGGAGCTCGCGGCAGTCCGAGGGGAAGAAGCGGTAGAGCTTACTGAGCTCGGGGACGGAGTTGAATTGCGCCCAGAGCGAGGTTGGGTTGTCGTCGTCGTCGGTGGCATCTGCGTACCAGCCGAGCCATTCGTCGAGCGGGGCATCGAGGTCGATGGGCGGGAGTGTGCGCGGGGAGATCACGGACTCCATCAGGAACTGTTCCACATGTTCGCGAAACACGGGGCGTCGGCTGAGTTGCATCGTTCCTCCGGGTGGTTTCTCCCCGGAGGCACAGCGTCCACCTCGCTGACAGTTGCCAGACGTCACGAAGGCACCCGGCGGGCCGCGCTGTGGTGCGTTCATGGCCTTTGGATGCACTCCCAGGAGGCCAACCAGGCGGTGG
>CALBXO010000504.1 GCA_937890335.1 uncultured Pseudomonadota bacterium
GCGCCACCTGGTTGACGACTTCAGCGGCGTCCAGCACCTCGGGCGCGATGTCGCGTTGGTTTGTCATCTCGGCTCGTCGCGGCGGTCGTCGACTTCCGTCATCCAATCCATCACCTGCCGGACGGACCAGTACTCCAGATCGAGTTGGTGGGCGTCGCAGCGGCGGGCCAACGCCTCAAACACTGCGGTGACCAGCGGGCTCGCCAAAGGGAACTGCGGCGCGCGGTTGTGCCAGTACGGCGCCGCCATGGAGTGCGCGTGGGTCTTCACGAACAGAGTTCCGTCGATCACTGCGCCGTCCCGGAACCAGCGGGCCACGGTCCACGTCGGTCGCGCGGCCCGGCGCGCGATCCAGGGCGCGTAGATGTCCACCGAGGCGTTTTCATGGGCCACGCCTGAGCTCCAGATGAACATGCGATCGGGGCCGAGCGTTCGGCGGTCGCCGCCGAGGGGTCGGGGCTGTGCCAGGGGCGAGTCGTAGCCCTTGGCGCAGGAGACCGGTCGGCAGGCGAACGGGCGAGGCACTGCGGGGTCGCAATGGGGGCGCCCAGCGGGAAATGTGAAATCGCCGCGGCAGCCATGGCGCAGGAGGATCTCCATCTCCGAATCGATCTGACAGACACTGCGGTCCGACCCGTTCAGAGCCCACTTTCCGTGGACAAAGCCCCAATCGGAAAAGGGGCGGCCCCGCGCCTCTCCGATCCACCCAACCACGTGTCTGAGGTAGGCCTCGAATCGGCGGGCGTCGCGGTGGGGCGTGGAGCGCGCGGCGAGCCAGTCGCCGACTTCATCCAGTGGGCGAAGGCGGGCGTCGCGCTGGGTCCAGGTCTCGTGGTGGATGTGGAGTTGGGTGTCGTGATTGCTGGCGTCCAAGGCCTGTGTGACGGCGTCGAATTGGTCGAGCGTCTCCTGAGACCAGGAGAAGACCAGCCCGTCGTCTGGCGCCTCGAGCACGCGGGCGGCGTCCGTGGGGGCCGTCCGAGAGACATGGCAGGGCGGCAACAGGAAGACCGAGGCACGCCGGGCGTGGGGAGCGTCGCGGTGGGCGTCGATGAATGCCTCGACCAGCGCAAGTGAGGTGCCCGCCTCCCGCGTGTCTTCAAACGGTTCGAAGTGGTCGGTGTGGAAACAGACGACCCGACGAATCCCGCGTTCCGCGACCGCCGCTTCGATGTGGATTCCCCAGAGGGGATCGGCGCGTCTTCGAAGACCGCGCACCAGCCCTTCCACGGCGCGGCGCATCAGCTTTGGTTCGCTTTGGGTGGGGCGAGCCGTGTGACCTTCAGGGAGCCGGCGGACAGGTCCCGGGCGAACAGGTGACCCTTGCCGGCGAAGTACTCGTCGGTGGCCCGCCGGCAACCGGACCAGGCGTTGTAGTCATCCAGGATGATGGAGCCCCCCGCGACCAGTTTTGGCGCGATGCGCTCGAGGCTGGTCCAGACTGGCTCGTACCAGTCCACGTCGATGTGGGCGAACGCGACCGGGCCATCCACTTCCAGTGTGTCCTGCACGAGTCCCTGAACGAGCCGGACGTTGTCGCGGCCCTCGTCCACGCCCAGTCGGCGCAGATTGCCCTGGACCTTTCGGAACAAGTCCGTCTCGTAGCCGTAGTACTTGTCGCCGTCGATGCCCACCGATTCGCCGCCTACAATGGTCTCGTAGCGCGCCGCGACATCCTCCCCATCCTCCTGGGTCGGAGGGGGGATCTGACCAAACACGTCGTAGACAAACAGCGAGCGGGACGCGTCTTTGACCCGCGCGATCAACGCCGCAGAGCCTCCAAGGGCGCAGCCGGTCTCGATGAAGCGTCCATCCAGACCCAGTTCCTGGGCTCTGACCGCGCAGGTGACGATGCTCGCGAGCTTCTCCTCCGACAGGTAGGTCAGGCGCGCGGATCGGATCTCTCGGATAAGCTCCGCGTGGTCTTCGCGAATGCCGAGCCTGCGATGCATCGGCCCATGGACCAGTCTGCGGACCCCGGCGCGCAGGTATTTTCTGACGCTGATCTTCATCGGAACCGGCGGGCTGGGACAATCACGGGACGATGGTACCATGGGCGGCGCAATAGGCCGATTTGCGGCCGACGTGGCCTTCGCCGTGCCACGGACCAGCGCTACTGGGGTCTGTCCGCTCCATGATCTTCCTGTTCGATCCGGGTGTATCGTCCACGAACCTCGGCGACCTCATCATCTCCGAGGGCGTCAGGCGCGAGATCGCGCATCTCTTCCCTCACGATCGATTGGTGGTCGCGTCCACGCACACCTACCTGAGCGCCGAGGTGCGCAAGGTCGCTGTGCGCAGCCGGCAGGTCCTGGTAGGTGGCTCCAATCTCCTGTCGCCGGAGATGCTGCGGTACCGCTCCTGGAAGCTCGGGCCAATGGATGTGCTCGCGCTGCGCAACCAGGTGCTTCTGGGGACGGGGTGGGGCAAGTACATGGACAAGCCCGACGCGCTGTCTCGCCGCGTGCTGCGCGCGGTGCTCAGCGACACCGCCGTGCACGCGGTCCGCAGTGACTACACGCGGCTGCAGTTGGCCAATCTGGGCATTCACAATGTGGTCAACACCGGGTGCTCCACGCTGTGGACGCTGACGCCCTCGTTCTGCGCGGAGATCCCCGCCACGAAGGCAGCCGCGGCGGTGTTTACGCTGACGGACTATGACAGTGAGCCGGATCTCGACCGCGTGCTGGTCGAGACGGTCTGCGCCGCCTATGACGAGGTCTATTTCTGGCCGCAGGGCGTCCGCGACAGGGAGTACCTGGAGAGTCTGGACCTTGACCTGTCGCGGGTCGGGCGCGTGGACCCGTCTCTTCAAGCGTACGACGACCTGCTCGCCGCAGGGGGCTGTGACTACGTGGGGACGCGCCTGCATGGCGGGATTCGCGCACTTCAGCACGGGCTGCGGACCATCATTGTGTCGATCGACAACCGCGCGGTAGAAATGGCGCGGGACTTTTGTCTCCAGGTAGTGCACCGCCAGGACCTCCGACAGCGGCTGGCCCGCGAGATTGAGAACCCGCAACCGTGCCAGGTCAGGATCGACGCCGAGGCGATAGAGACGTTCCGGAATCAGTTTCGGCGGACAGACGCATCCGCATAGCGCTGGTCACCTATCATTTTGATGCGGCCGGCCTGGAGCGGGTCATCGCCCACCTGGTCAACCACCTCGATCCGAAGATGTTTCTCCCCATGATTGTGTGCCTGGGTCGCTCGGGTTCGGCGGCACCGTGGGTGACGCAGCGGGCGGTGGAGATCGTCGAGCTGGGCAAGCAGCCGGGAAAGGACCCGCGGATCATTCTCAAACTGGCGCAGCTGTTTCGGAACCGCGGCGTGCAGGTGGCCCACAGTCATAACTGGGCCACCCTGGCGGAGACCGCCGCAGCGGCGAGACTTTCCCCGGGCACTCGCCATCTCCACGCGCAGCATGGGCAGCAGCACGAAGAGGCTTCCCTGCCCACGCACAGGCGTGTCGCGCGGGGCCTGTTGCGCGCGCGTCTGCTGGCCGGGATTCCATGCGTGGTCGTGTCCGAGTCGCTGCGCCGTTTTGTCGCGGAAGAGTGGCGCCTTCGCGGCGCGATCCACGTGATCCCCAACGGGGTCGAGACGATGCCGCGCTCCGAGGACGCGAGGCAGCGACTGCGTGCCGAGCTCGGGATCCGGGCCGGGTCTCACGTCGTGGGGAGCGTGGGGCGCCTCAGCGCGGTGAAGGACTTTGGGACCGCCGTGCGCGCGGTCGCACTCCTCGCACAGGAGGGGCGCGACGTGCACCTGGTGCTCGTCGGAGACGGAGACCGGCGGCAGCAACTCGGCGAGTTGAGGCAGCAAGTGGGACTGGATTCCAGGGTGCATCTGGTGGGACGCCAGGACGCTGTCGCGGACTGGCTCTCTGTCATGGACGTCTACGTCAATTCCAGCGTCAGTGAGGCGCTGAGCATGTCCATCCTGGAGGCCATGTCCATGGGGCTGCCCATCGTCGCCACCGACGTGGGTGACAACAGGCTGCTGGTGGATGGCCCGCCGCCGTGCGGGCGTGTCGTTGGCGTCGGAGACGCGGCTGGGATGTCCGCCGCGTTGGCGGCAACGCTGGACGGGCCCAAGGAAAAATGGGGCGCCGCCGGTCGGGAGAGATTCCTGAGCGGGTACACGATCGAGCGCATGACCCAGCGGTACGCGGACCTCTATCTGGCGATGGCGGGGCGGCCATGAGGATCTGCGTCGTCAACGCCACCGCGGCACTGGGAGGTGCGGGCCTCGTGGCCAAGGACATCGCGTCGGGGATGGTCCAGCGCGGCCACGATGTGAGGTTTGTGTGCACGGGACCGGCCGAGGATCTGGCGAGCGAGCCCTACGAGGTGGTGTCCGTCTCCGCGGGGGCGCAGACTCCGCTGGACCAATACTTCAATCCGGTGGCACTCCTGGGGCTTCGGCGCGCGCTGCGGGACTTTTCGCCCGATGTGGTGAGCCTCCACAACATCAACCTGCGCTCGTTCTCCGCGGCTGCGGTGCTCGTGCCGGAGGTGCCCACCTATTGGACACTCCACGATGTCTGGCCGGTCTGCGTCACGGGCTGGCCCATGCCTCCCGACTGTGAAGGGATGCACCGGAACTGCACGGATTGTCCGTCGTGGCCCAATTGGCAGGCCCGCGCGAACCGAGTCGTAAAGGAGGCTATCTTTACCCGCAGCCGCGTGATGACGGTGTGCCCCAGCGAGTGGATGCAGCGGACCATCGCCCGCAGCGCGCTGGGGGTCCGTCCCAGCGTCGTCGTGCGAAACGGGGTGGACACGGCGCTGTTTGCGCCCCGCACGCCTGATCGGGCGGCCCTGGGCATCGCCGACGACGCCAAGGTGATCCTCTTTGTTGGTGGCAAGCGCCTCCAGGGCAACCTGCCGGCCGAACGCAAAGGGTGGAGGTACCTGCAGGCGGCGCTGACGAGTCTGGCGGGGACCATCTCCGGGCTGACTTTGCTCTATGTGGGGGACGCGCCGCCGGAGGTTGATCTTCCGGTGACCGTCGTCGCCACCGGTGGCGTGCCCCGAACCGCGATGCCGGACCTCTACGCGGCCGCGGACGTCGTGGTGATGCCGACCTTGGGCGACAATGCACCTCTGGGGCTTCTGGAGGCGATGGCGTGTGGGAAATGCGTGGTCGCGACCGACACAGGCGGCATTCCAGAGGTCATCTCCGATGGGGTCAGCGGGCTGATCGTACCTCGTCGCAGCGGGCCCGCGCTGGCCTCAGCCCTCCAGCGTGCCCTCCGTGATCCTGAGTGGGCGGACGGCATGGGTCTGGTCGCCAAGGCCAAGACCGATGGCGCGCTGTCCATGGCCACGATGATGGACGGCTATGAGCGGGTCTTCGTCCGCGGGCTGTCGTGATGGCGGGCCAGCCCTCAGGCATGACCCGTCCAAACTGGTGGTACCACCGCATCCGACGGGAGCTCCTGCGCCATTGGCTGCCGCTGCGAGGTCAGGACGCGCGGTTCCGGCGTCATGTCACCGATCTGGCGACCGCTGGGCCTTCGGTTCCGGCGGGGAATCCGCGTCGCGTGGCCCACTTCATTTCGGCGCTCAATCCCGGCGGGGCCGAGCGGCAATTGACCTACCTGGCATCCAGGACGGCGCAGCGCGGGATTCAGACGCGGCTGCTGACCTTCGGGCCGCCGGAGGACAACACGGAACACTACGCGAGCGTACTTCGGGCCGACGGCGTCCCGATTCAACGGGTAACCGCCGCCGATTTGCGGGTCCAGGCAGCTTCGGGCGGTCGGCCGGGTTCCGGTGACGGAGTCCAGGTGGTTCCGCCTCGGCACGTTGCGCGGGCGCTGTGGCTCGCCGATGTGCTGCGGGCGCAGGCCCCCGACGTCCTCCACTGCTGGTTGGACACCGAGAGCATCCTGGGTGGGATCGCCGCGATACTCGCCGGAGTTCCCCGCGTCATTCTGTCTACGCGGAGCCTCAACCCAGACCATTTCTACTGGACCCAACCGTGGTACCGGGACTGGTACCGGACGCTCCTGGCGTGTCCCCAAGTTCGGCTGCTGAACAACTCAGCCTGCGGCGCGCGCGACTACGAGAGCTGGCTCGGTGCGCCTGAGGGAACTGCGCAGGTCGTTCTCAACGGGATGGACTTTTCCGCCTTTGGGCAGCCGAGCGCATCGCGGGAGGAGTGGCGGCGTCGGGTGTGTGGGACGGCGCCGGGGTACGTCATCGCGGGCGTGATGAGGTTGTCTCCGCAGAAGCGGCCAGGCGTCTTTGTGGACGTCGCCGAGCGGGTCCTGGCACGGGAACCGGCCGCCCATATGGTGCTGGCAGGAACCGGGACCCTGGACCGCGCGATCGCCCGGCGGATCGCCCGCTCCCCGTACGCTGCGAGGATGCACCAACTGGGTTCCGTGGCCGACGTAGCCACGTTGCTCGCGCATTCCGACGTGGCCGTACTGACCTCAGAGGTAGAGGGGACGCCCAACGTGCTCATCGAGGCCCAATACCTGGGCGTGCCGGTGGTGACGACGCGCGCCGGGGGAGCGCCCGAGACCATGGTGCCGGGGCGCACGGGGTTTGTGGCCGATGTCGACGACGTGGCTGGGCTGACCCGACATGTGTGCCGACTGCTCCGACGACCGGAGCTGCGCCGCCAGATGGGCGAGGACGCCCGGGCCTTTGTGGCCGCGACCTTCAGTATCGATCGGATGGTGGACGAGACCCTGGCGGCCTACTCGGCGCCGTGAGGGGCAGCAATGACACGGCGCGCGTGGCTGCCAGGCGTCTGTGGCCCACTCACGGGCGCTCGCCCGGGCCGTGTCCGTCTGATCCCATGCCCTCTGCGCTGCCGGTTGCGGCCGGTCTTCGGAGCAGCGGGCCCAAGCCTGCCAGGAGAAACGGCACATTGCCGAGGATGGTGATGGCGTGCATGGCCAGGCCTGCGGTCAGCGCCGGTCCCGGTGCTGCGCCCGTGGCCGCAAGGCCCGCCGTCCAACCGGCCTCCAGAGTGCCCAGTGAGCCGATGCCATTGACCGGCAGGAGGTTGGTCACGATGGCGCCACCGGCGCCGACGATTGCCTGGGGAGGCGTCACGTCTACCGCGAAGGCCCGCAGGCTCGTGAAGTAAAGGCCGAACAGGCAGATCCACACCAAGGTGTTGATGGCGGCGAGCGCGAGCAGGCGCTGCGTGCCCATGGCGTCCACCTCCTCACTGGCGTTGCGGAAGACCTTCAACCGGCCCACAGACCGCAGCGCGAAGGGAAGGGCCAGCTGGAGGCCCACGCCGACAATGGCGGCGGCCACGATGGACACCCAGTGGAGGCTTGCGGCGTAGACGGCCAGCGCCGCTGCGTAGAGCGGTAGCAGGCACGCGAGCTCGGAGACCCGGAGCGTGGCCAGCAGCACGATGCCGGCGCGCAGGGGGGCGCCGGTCACTCGCCGGTACAAGAGCGGGAAGGTCAGCTCTCCGGTCCGCAGCGGCAGAATCTTGTTGAGCAGCGCGTGACCCGACGAGACTCCCATCAGCGCGCGCGGGCTGCCGGCGCGGCTCAGAAGGACCACGCGCCACCAACGGCACAAGGTCGCGCCTCCAAAGCACGCGAACGCGGCGGCGAGCCATGCCGGTTTGGCGCGGGATGCGGCGTCGGCGACCTCGCCTGTGTCCACAAAGAACGCCAGCGCGGAGAGGATGAGGGCCGAGACAGCGACGCCGGCTACCCAGGCGGTTGCCGAGCGCCAGGACGGTGCCTTGGCGGGCGCGGCGGCCTCAGACTCCGTCGTCATGGTTGCGGTACTCCAACCGCTTGACCCGACGCAGCGTGTCCTCCTGCATCTTGCGGTTGGCGGCGATGAGGTCCGCGAGCAGGCCGAACATGATGAACTGCACGCCCGTGACCGTCAGGATCGCCACGAGGATGAGCGATTGGATGTGGCGCGACAGCGTGGGCTCGGTGATGTAGCCGTACACAAAGCGCGCGCCCAGCGCCGTGGCGGGGACGAACATCAGGAGGCCCAGCGGGACGAACACCTTGAGCGGCTTGTACATCGTGTAGATGCGCACGATGGTGCCGGCCGATTTGCGCACGTAGCTCGGGATGCTCTTGAGCAGTCGGCTCTCGCGCAGCTTGGAATTTGTCGAGATCGGGACGGAGGTCACCTTGGACCGGTGGCTCCCGGCCTGGATGATGGACTCGATGGTGTAGGTGTAGTCGCCGACGATGAACATGCGCTCGGCGGCGCCCCGGGACCAGGCGCGGAAGCCGCTGACCGCGTCGG
>CALBXO010000505.1 GCA_937890335.1 uncultured Pseudomonadota bacterium
GAGTGCCTGCTCCACGAGGAGGCCGACGCCGCCGTCGTCTATGCCACCTACTCGCTCGGAGGTGCCGGCGCCCGCTTGTCAGAGATGGCCACGTGCGCCTCGCCCATACCCATGTCTTTGCTCCAGGAGGCCGAGGTCGGCGAGCCGAACTTCCAGCGAGTCTGGCGCGACCGTGGGGCACTGTGGTGCAGCGTCCAGCACATCTACGGCGGCGTCACGGTACAAACCCGCGATGTGCTGCCCACGGGAGACCTGGCCCAGGGGGCGCTTCGCTGGGCCATCGAGCGTGGCAGTTTCTTTCCCAAGGCGTTCCAGGAGACGCGGGACCGCGCTGCGGTGTACTCGCTGTATCGCCGCCTGCACCGCGAGCTGGAACTCCCCGAGACCGACCCGGAGGTATGGTTGCGCGACCGCCCCGAGGCCCTCGGTTTTGAAGATGGGAGGGACCTGGCGCTGTTGGACGCCAGCGACTTCATCTGGCCGTGGCCCGCAGAATTGGATGCGTTCACGCGGCAACAGATGGAGCGCGACTACCCCGTCCGCGTCGAGATCGGCCCGGTCTCCTACCGCTGCACCTACCACACGGGCCGCCGTGTCGTGACGTTGGAGCTGGAGCGCGGCAAGCGCAAAGAGCCGCCCCCGCTGTCCTACCTGCCCAATTGGCCCGGCTGGGGGGTTGAACTTCGCCGCGCCTCCAACGTGCGCAAACTCCGGTAAGGGTCCGTCCGACACCAAGTTGTCGGACGGACCCAACTCAGGGCTATGCCAGGTCCTTGCTGCGCTCACAGGACGCGGTGACCGCCTCAATCAGCGCCGAGCGGAACCCGGCCGCCTCCAGCACCGCGAGCGCCTCGATGGTCGTGCCGCCGGGGCTCGCTACCCGGTCCTTGAGGACCGCCGGATGGTCGACTGTGGAAGCGGCGAGTACGCCCGCACCTCGGACGGTGTGGATCGCCAATCGCAGCGCGACATCGCGGGGCAGCCCCATTCGCACACCGCCGTCTGCCAGGGCTTCCATCGCGACGAAGAGGTAGGCGGGTCCCGAGCCGGACACGCCGGTCAGCGCGTCAAACTGCTCTTCCTTGGCGAGCGTTACCACTTCGCCACAGGTCTCAAACAACGCGGTGGTCCATTGGTCGAGTTCGTCGTCGCCGGTCGCGAGCACGCCGGTGATGCCCGCGCCAACCAGCGCTGCCACATTGGGCATGACGCGGGTCACACGGACTTGCTCCGGCACCAGCTCGCGCACCCGATCCACGCGCATCCCAGCAAGCATGGAGACCAGCCCCAATGGGCGTTCGGGCCAGCGCAAACCTGCCAGGGCCGCGACGGCGTCCTGAGGCTTGCAGGCAAGCATGACCACATCGCAATGGGCGAGCACCGCGTCGCCCGACTGCTCCACCGTGGCACCCGTGACCGTGGACAGCGACAGCGCTCGGTCTGGATCCGGGTCGAACACGCGCAGGGCGTCGCCGCTCCCGAGCGCGTCGGCGACGGCACGCAAAACGCTGCCGCCCATGTTTCCGCATCCCAACAGGCCGATGCGCAGGCCTTCCAGCGCGTCTCGATTCGTCATGTTCTCGCTCCAAAAATGGCCGTCCCGACGCGCACGAGTGTCGCACCCTCGGCGACGGCGGCCGCAAAATCTGAACTCATCCCCATCGACAGCTCACGCAGTGGGAGCGTGGGCGTCCGAACCTGGTCCCGCAGTGTCCGCAACTGGGCGAAGTCGCCGCGCGAATCCGCCACTGACTCGCGCGGCGGCGGTATCGCCATCAGGCCCTTGATGGGAGTCTGCTGGCCCGCGGTTGCCACGAGCAGCGCGGCCAGCGCCTCGGGCTCGACCCCGCCCTTGGTGGACTCGCCGCCGATGTTGACCTGTACCAGCACCCCCTCAACGCCGGTCCCGCGGGCGTCGAGGGCGTCGAGAAGCCGCACGGAATCCACGGTGTGAACCAGGTGCACCCGGCCGAGATCGCGGACCTTATTGCGCTGAAGATGGCCGATGAAATGCCACCGAACAGCATCTGCGGCGCTCCCCAGCAGCTGGCGCAGCGCCTCCCGCTTGGCCACCATCTCCTGGACGTAGCTCTCGCCAAAGTCGCGCGCTCCGGCCTCGAATGCCTCGGCGAGGGCGCGCGCAGGCTGTCGCTTGGACACGGCGACGAGCCCGACACTGCCCGGCTCGCGCCCGGCGTCACACTCTGCCGCACGCACCGCGGCTGCGACGGCCTCAAACCTGTCTCCGACCTCAGACAAGCGCCAGCTCCGACCACGCGCCCATCTGCCTGAGCGCGACGTACACTTCCGTGATTGGCAGCCCTACGACGTTGAAATAGGAGCCGTCGATGCGGTCAACAAACACACCAGCCGCACCTTGAATTCCGTAGGCACCGGCCTTGTCCATGGGTTCACCTGTGCGCACGTACCCGGCAATCTCGGCCTCCGTCAGGGAGCGGAAACGCACCGCCGTGGAGACGGCCTCCGTACGCTCGTCCCCGCCGACGGCACCGATCCAGAAGGCGGTGATGACTTCGTGCTGCCGGCCACTGAGCGCGCCGAGCATGCGCCGCGCGTCGGCGGCATCCACCGGCTTCTCCAGCAGCTGCCCGTCGAGGACGACAACGGTGTCCGCCGCTACCAACCAACGGGGCGCCCCGGTCACGCCGGCCCGGACCGCCCTTCCCTTCTGCCCGGCCAGGCGCGTAGCGTACGCACGGGGGCTCTCACCAGGCTCAGGGTACTCTGGGACGTCAGCCACCCGCACAATGGGGGTAAGCCCCATCTGCTCCAGCAGCTGTTTGCGCCGCGGCGAGCCACTGGCGAGCCAGATCTGGCGCTGTTCACTACCGTGCGTCACTCGCACTGCCTCCGTCTGCGTGGTATCCAACGGACATGACGTACCGCAACCCGACCCCCACCGTCGATATCCTCATTGCTTATCGCGACCGGGGTATCATCCTCATCGAGCGAAAGAACACGCCTCATGGATGGGCCCTACCCGGTGGTTTTGTGGACGAAGGCGAGAGCGTCGAGCACGCCGCGCTTCGGGAAGCCAAAGAAGAGACGGGTCTGGATGTGACGTTGGTCAGCCAGTTTGGGGTCTATTCCGATCCACGACGCGACCCGCGACAACACACTCTCAGCGTCGTCTTCCTGGCCGAGTGCCACGCCGGAACCCCGGTCGCGCAGGACGACGCGGCGGCCCTGCGTTTCATCACGGCGATGCCCCCCGCGCAGGAGCTCGTGTTCGACCACGCGCACATCCTTCGCGACTACTTCCATTTCCTCGAAACCGGGAAGCGGCCCGTGTTTGGCGCGGGACATCGTGGCCTCTACTGACCCCATCTGCCGCGTCGCCGCGTTGATCGCGCTCGCGGTGTCGCTGCTCTGCGCGCCCGCTGACGCCGCAGGTCCATTCCCACGTGGCGCCACTCCGATTACCATCGTCCGAACCGGGAACTACACCGCGGTGGTCTACCACGCCGACGAGGTCGGGGCCATCAAGGTCCGGCAGCGGGTCACGCTGGATTTGAACAAGGGGCGCAAGCAGCTTGCTCGCCTTCGGCTCCCCGAGGCGCTCATCTCTGGACATGAGTTCAAGCTCGAGGAGATCGATCTTGGCGCCGGCCAATCGGTGCTGCGCTTTACCGGAGTGCCAGTCGGGGACGAGGCCGACCTGGTCGGGCTGGACTCGTACCACGCATGGTTCGTCGCTGGCGGCGCTCACTCTTTGATCTGGTCCGGCTCCGTCAACGCGCTGGAGCCGGGTGCGCGCATCGAGATTGCCGACCTCAACGCAGACGGGCGCAAGGAGGTGGTGCTCGGCGAGTTTGACGCCCAGGTGCTGTTTTGCGGTCGCAGCCGCGCCCGCTTGTTTCCAAGAATCTGGGACTTCAAGAAACGGGGGTTCATCCCCGCGCCTTTTGAGCCTCGGTTGCCGCCGGGTACCACGGAAGTGACCGCCCGGCTCGACGACGACGCGCCGGGAGCGTCCCATTTTGGCGACATCGTTCGTTTCCGTAGCGCGAGCTCCGACCTGCGCGACACACGCCACGGGCTGACCACGCGCGTGAGCCTGCCGACCGCGTTGGGCGACGGGCGCCCTGAGACCGCCTGGATCGAGGGCGTGGACGGCGGCGGTCGTGGCCAGTTCGTCACCGCGGATACCAGCCGGGCATTCCCCATGCGCGCGATGCGCATCTTCCCGGGTCACGGCGCCAATGACCGGACGTTCGCGGCCCACGGTCGACCGTCGCGCGTTCTCCTGACGTTCTCCGGCGGGGAGACCATCGCCGCCACGCTGCCACCGGTCACCCGCAGGCAACTCGCCGAGGGCTCAGCCCTGTACATTGAGTTCCCCGAGCCCGTAATCACGCACTGTGTCACCGTGCTCGTCCTCGACGTAGAGGGCGGCGAGCGCGGGCCCGGCACCGCGATCAGCGAAATCGCGCCCCTCTTCGTCCCGGACTACCTCGACAGGGCGGAAGCCATTCGCACGGTGGTTCAGACGCTCACTGTGGAGAAGGACCGCAGGCGACGGCGTGACCTCATCCGCGTGGCGCGCTCCGTTGGCCCCGAGGTCCTCCCGGCCGTTCGAGAAGCGTTTGAGTTGGAGCTCTCGCGCGAGGATCGGCTCCCACGCCTCGAAGCCCTCATTCCGCTGCTCGCCGCGCTGACACCCGACGGTGTGCGGGAAATCGCCGCACGGCTACTGGCTCATCCGCAGCTGAGCACGGCGGACCTCGCGAGGCTGCAGCGTATCATCTCCCTGGACGCTCCGGCCTACGCGGACTCATTGCTGGAGCTGGCATTGGATGACTCCGCGCCGGAGTTGTCCCGCTCACGGGCGGTCCAGATTGTGGGGCGGGCAGCGCCTGCGGACAAAGTCATCGCTTTGGCGCCTCTGCTCGGGCACGGGGACCGATCGCTGCGGTCGCGCGTCGTGCGCGGTGTGAGCCGGGCGCCGCTGTCAGCCAGCGACACGTTGCTTGAGATTGCATCGAAGAACCCTGACAGCCCGCAGTGCCACGACGCGCTGTGGGCGCTGGACCGAATCGTGCGCAGGCACACGCGCGGTCGGTTTGAAGACCTTCCTGGCGCGGAGCGCATTCTCAATATCTACAACCGCACGGAGGACCTCCGCGTCCGTCTGCGCGCCCTTGCGCTGCTGAACCGGGTTCGCGCCCCGGGGGCCGATGTCTTTCTGGTCACCGTGGTGGAGTCCAAAGAGCGCGAGGAGCTACGGGAGCTGGCTGTGATGGCGCTGGTCCACTACCCCGCCGATTCCGTGACCGACGCGCTGATCCGAACGCTTCGGGACGAATCTCCGACGCTGCGCATCGCCGCGGTCAATGCGCTGGGCTCTCGACCCAACCTGCCGCGCGTCGTCCGCGAAGTGACGGACTACACGCGGCAGGAGAGTTGGAAGCGAGGTCGAGCCGCAGGCTACCGACTCCTGGCCGAGAGCGACCTCCGCGACGGCGCAGACTACCTCTACGAGCTCATCGAGGGTGCCGACGACAGCCGCGCCTACGACGCCATCTTTGCGGTCGTCGCAGCCAGACACCATGTGCGTCCACTCACGCTCGAACCCATCATCGTCGGCAACGAGCGGCCGGCTCGCGTGCGCATGAAAGCGATTCAGGCGTTGGCGTTCGCGACCGATCCAGATTCGGCGCGCATGCTCGTCCAGTTCCTGTCCGGCGAGGTGACCGTCGACGATGAGCTCCGGTCCGCGGCGGCGCGGGCGCTCGGGCGCCGCCGCAGCGGCCCCGGACTGACAGCGCTCGTAGACGCCGTCACCGATCCCACGGACCCACCCCTGCAGAGGGCGTGCATCCGCTCGCTGGGCTTCTACACCGACGACAAGGCGCTGCGGGTCTTGGTGTCACTGCGGTCAAAGGTGGATCTGCGCACCCGCAAGATCCTTGAGGAATCCATCGCGTCCATCACGGATCGGTTGGAGGCTCGGCGGCGGAAGTAGTCGCCGCACGGCGCAGGAAGACATAGGCCATCGTCGGGCGCCGCACGCCCGTCTCCCGGACAAACTCCACCTGGTCCAACTGCCACCCCTTCGGCGCCCACGCCGCGATTGCCGCCTCCAGGGTCAGCTCATCCACCGGAGCGACCTCCAGCACCTTGTAGTCAAAGGTCACAGCAGCCGCGCCGCGCGCCGTGCAAAATAGGTCAGGATGATGTCGGCGCCGGCCCGCCGGATGCTGGTGAGACTCTCCAGCATGACGCGGTCGCCGTCGATCCAGCCGCGCTGCTCGGCGGCACAGATCATGGAGTACTCGCCGCTGACCTGGTACGCCGCCAGGGGCACATCAAAGCGCTCCCGAGCTCGGGCCAGGATGTCCAGGTACGGCATCGCAGGCTTGACCATGAGGATGTCTGCCCCCTCGTCGAGGTCGAGCTCCATCTCCGTCATGGCCTCGCGCGCGTTCGGCGGATCCATTTGGTAAGTGCGGCGATCACCGTGCTGCGGGGCGCTGTCAGCCGCATCACGGAACGGCCCGTAATAGGCCGAGGCGTACTTTGCGGAGTAGGCCATCAGCGGCACGTCCGTGAAACCCTCCTCGTCCAACACCTCACGGATGACCCCCACACGCCCGTCCATCATGTCGCTCGGCGCGACCATGTCAGCCCCCGCCCGAGCGTGGCTGAGCGCCTCGGCGGCCAGGAGCTCGAGTGACTCGTCGTTGACGACGTGACCTACCACATCGTCGGCGCGCAGCACGCCGCAATGGCCGTGATCCGTGTACTCGCACAGGCAGACATCGGTCGCGACAAGCACGCCAGGAACCTCGCGTTTGAGGGCCCGGACGGCCTCCTGCACGATGCCGTCCTCGATCCAGCCAGGCGTGCCGACCGCGTCTTTGCTGCCGTCGGGCGGGATGCCAAAAAGGATGACGCTGCGGACGCCGTCCTCGAACGCCGCCTGGGTCTCGGCCACCAGCTCGTCGATGGAAAGCCGGAACTGGTTCGGCATACTCGGAATCTCGTTCCGGACGCCTGTGCCAGGCTGCACGAACAAGGGGTACATCAGGTGCTCAGGGCGCACGTGTGTCTCGCGCACCATGGACCGGATGATCGCGCTGCCCCGCAGGCGACGGGGTCGGTGAATTGGAAATGGCATCAGGCTGCTCCCAGGGCTGAGTGGACTGCTTGAAGGATGTCTGCCGCGGCGGGCGACGCGGCCACGGCAACCGGCGCAAGCCCGCGATCCTGAAGGTGACGTGCGGTAGTCAGACCAATCGCCACCACTGGCGCCGACAAACCCGGCTCGGACGCGGTCTGCGCAAGGTACGCATCCGCGATCGAAGGTGATGTGAGGACGACGAGGTCAAGGCCGGCCCGCACCAGGACCTCCACCTGCCCGGGGGGCAGAGTCGCGCGCCGGGTCTCGTAGACCGCAACGGATTCGAACGATACGCCCGCGGCGGCCAGACCCGCACCCAGCTCCGGGCGAGGAACGCGCGCCAGAAACGCGGTGACCTTCTGGGCGCCCGCCGACACCAGCGCGGCGGCCAGCCCGGCCCCTCCGCCCGTCCGGATCGACACATCGGCGCGCAGCCCGTAGGACTCCAGCGCAGCCGCGGTAGCCGGGCCGACAGCGGCAATTCGCAACCCGGACAATGAGCGAGCGTCGGCGTTGGCCAGCAAGCCAGCCCCAAACGCACGCACCCCGTTCGCGCTCGTGAACGCCAGAAACTCGCCGGGCTCGGGCTTCAAACCCGTCAACCATTGCGCAATGGGCGAGGGGCTGAGGTTCACACACTCGATCAACGGCGTCGCGAACGGGCGCGCTCCGGCCTCCCGAAGCGCATCGCACAGCCCCCCGGCCCGGCCCTGAGGGCGCGGCACCCAGATCCTCGCGCCGGCGAGCGGCCCCGG
>CALBXO010000506.1 GCA_937890335.1 uncultured Pseudomonadota bacterium
CCCGCCGTTGTTCGCCCCATTGTTCCCGCCGTTGTTCGCAACACCGTTGTTGCCGTTGTTCGCCGGACCATTGTTCGCGGCGCCGTTGTTGGTGGCCGAATCGTCCGTGGGATCGTCACCGTCACCGCAGGCGCAGACGGCGAGCAGAGCGGTCAGCGCCCATGCACCGGCGCAGAAGCGGGACAGGTAAATCATCTCTGACCTGACGGGTTGGGCGGTGTCGACACCACCGTAGGAATACGAACGCTACTCGACCTGAGAACGCAGGTGCGCGATGAGGTCCGGCAGCGTGGACTTGGCCGCGGCGGCCTTCACCGAGTCCGGCAGGCTCGTGGTCGGCTGCACGTGGACCTTGTAGGTCACGTGCGTGCGGTTGGGGTCGTCTTTGAAGTGCTTGAGCGACCAGCTGCCGGTGTTGAACTCAAAATCGCCCTCCACCAGCTTCCACGCACGCTGCCAGCGCTTGCCTGGAATGACGGTGTGAGTCGCCAGGGTGGTCGCCGTCAGATCGTCCAGCGGCCACGGCAGGTCCGCCGTGGTTTTGCATTTGATCTTGTTGCCCTTGCGGGAAATCTCCTTGGCGTAGGACAGGCCCTTCATGGTCTTCACGTAGTCATCGCACTTGTCGATGATCGCCCAGACCTTCTCCGGGGGCGCGTTGATGACGGCCTCCATGGTGACCTTGGGGATGTCGAATCCGTCGACCTCCTGGGTCTTCACGATGACCTCGCCCTTGTCCAGGCGAGCCTCCTTCTTGCCCTGCGCAAGCGCCGGCGCGGAGATTCCCAAGACCAGCGCGACTACCACCAGAAAACGACCCATCTTCCCACCTACATCGAGATGCTTCCCTCGCGGAAGCTGGTCTTGCCAATCAGAGCATTGACGAGGACCGGGGACCCACCGCGCGACAACTCGAGCGCCCGCTCCAGCGTGCTCTCCACTTCGCCCGGCTCCTTGAGCAGCAATCCCTTGGCACCACAACCCTCGGCGACCACATGATAATCCATATGCGTCAACCGACATGCAACGTCGTCCTCGAGGATCACGACCTGGTCGCGCTCGATCTGCGTCCAGCCGGCGTCGTTACCGACCAGGCCGATCACATTGACCCCGTGCCGCGCGAACGTGTCGTACTCCATGATGGAGAACCCGGCCGCGCCGTCACCGTACAGGAGCCACACATCGGCCTCGGGCCGACACAGCTTGGCGCCGAGCGCAAAACCCGCCCCCACGCCGAGCGTTCCAAACACGCCAGGGTCGAGCCAGCAATAGGGGCCCCTGGGGCTGACGATGTAAGACGCCGTGGCCACAAAATCGCCACCGTCGCCCACCAGGATGGAGCCGGGCGTCAGCTTCTCCTCCAACGCCTGGCACAGCTTCATCGGGTTGACGAAATCGGTCTCCTGGTCCGCCATGCTATGGATTTCCACATCCCGCGCGTCATTGCGCGAGCGCAACGTCTCAAACCAACCGCTGCGGTCCATCTTGGGCCCGCGCATGGCCGCCGACAGCTCGATGAGGAACTCGCACGGGTCGGCGAGCACGCCCAGATCCGGCCGGCGGTTCTTGGTCAGATCGTCCTCGCTGAGGTTGACGCCAATGACCTTGCAGCGCGACGTGTGCGAGCCGTAATCGAGCCGGAAGTCGTTGGGGACCCCGCTGAGGATGACCACGTCGGCCTCCTTGAGCGCCAGGCGCCGCTTGTGCCGCATCTGCAGGCTGTGGCCCTTGCCGAGCAGACCGCGCGCCATCCCGGACAGAAACACCGGGATGCCCATGGACTCGACCGCCTCGACGAGCGCATCGGCCTTCTTGGGCCTGAGCATCGTCTGGCTGCCGAGCACCATCACCGGGCGCTCGGCCCCCGCGAGCATCTTCGCCGCCTTCTTTATCTTTGAGGACTCGGGACCCACGGGAACGATGGGCTCCGCGGCGTGCAGTCCAGGGTTCTCACTGAGCGCGAACTGGTATTTGAGGTGGCCCTTGATGTACGTGCTCAGCGCCCGCTCGGTGATGGTCTTGTTGGGCTTGTCCGTTTTCTTGGAGTACCACTCCCGGACGATCTCCTCAGGGTAGAGCAGGTCCACGGCGATCTCGACGAACACGGGCCCCGGAACGCCTGTCTGGCACTCGACGAAGGCCTTCTCCAGCGCCGGCACCAGCTCCCGCAACGTATTGGGCCGCGCCATCCACTTCACATGGGGCTCGATCAGCGCGAGCTGGTCGATGTCCTGGAGGCTGCCCCGACCGCGCAACAGCGTCGCGGTCGCGCCGCCAATCAGCACGAGCGGGGACTGCGCCATCTGCGCGTTTTTGATGGCGGTGATGGTGTTTGTGACACCGGGCCCCGCGGTCACAGCTGCCACTCCAGGCACGCCGGTGATCCGTGCTACCGCGTCCGCGGCAAAGACCGTGTTGACCTCGTGCCGGGTGTCGATGACCCGGATGCCCGCGCGCTTGCACTGCACGAGAATCGGCGAGATGTGCCCGCCGACGAGAGTGAAAATGAACTCCACGCCGTTGCGTTTGAGGACTTCAGCGACCCGCGTTCCACCATCCATCATCGGCCTCCATCATGCCGCGTTCGGTCGCGGCGAAGACTCGACGTATCACGCTGAACCGCGGTTCACAACCCCGGCGGGGTCCACTCACCGTCGCCGTCAGCATCGACCTCAATGGCATTTGTGGCGGCGTAGGGCGGGCCATTCTTATGCACGGGCAGGATGCTCCCCTGGCCAAGCACCTCCACCGCGTACCAGGCGTCGGTCTCGGGGATGTCCGTGAAGCTGCCCTCAAAACGGACGCCGCCCTCCGTCTCCACGATGTCCGCCGCGTCGATGGGGTCTCCGTTGCGCAGCAACCGCACCTCCACCAGATCGATCCAGCTCGGCGCCTGCACGCGAACATTGAACGAGACGGCCCCCTGGTCATCTACGCCCACCAACGACCCCAACCCCTCGCCCGAGCTCGCAGTCACGGTCACGAACGGTCCGCAGGACACGCTCATCCGCCGGGCCTTGACCGCCGCGACCAACGCCTGCGGATCCGCGGCGACCGCTGCCTTGTCCACCTGGATCCAGTTCCTCGGGAGCCCGATGGGGTCGTTCTCGCGGTGCGAGTCGCCGCCACTGGCGAGGATCTTCCGAGCCCCCACATTGGTGAAGCTGACCCAATCGCGGAAGGTCTCCGCTTGGCTCCCGCCATGGCAGCCGCCGTTGAACACCTCAATCGCGTCCCAATTCGTGTCCCAGCCGGGGTTGGCGGCGGTGCCGCTGGAGGCGTCGTACTCCGCCCAGCTGAAGTACGAGCCGAACCCGCCGCCACGAGGGTGATTGACCTGAATGATCTCGTCCCCTTCGTTCTGGTCGCGAATCGCCGCGAAGAGCTCGGCGGGGGTTTTGTCGTAGGGGAAGACCGCGCCGCGGTTGTACGTGCCGGGGCGGTCGGCCATGGGGAAGGCGTTGAAGTGACCGTATTGAAAGGTCGTCACCTCCTGCGCCTCCGGACTGACCACGTGCTCGCCAAACCCGAGCTCGTCGGCCACCTGCTGCACCGAGCCGATCTGCACATGTTCGGTGATCATCGGAACGTCCAGGTTCTCGGTCAGCGCCTGACGCGCCCTGGTCGGGTAGTCGGTGTCGCTGTCTGGGCTGCGCAGGGCGTGGATGTGAAAATCGCTCGAGACCCACCCCGTGGTGTCCACGACCTTCTCGATCGTGAGCTCCACTGCGACGGTCTGACCCGGAGTGACCGTGATCTCCTTCTCGTCGATCTCGTACTCAAACCCGCGGCTGGCGACCACACGGTACCGTCCCGCCGGGACGATGATCTGCGTGCGCCCGTCGAGCTCGGCGAGCCCCACGCCGCTGATCTTTCCGCCGCTGCCAGCACTGACCCAGCTCCAATCACCCTCGCTTCCCACACGGGCCGTGCCGGGCGCGTAAGGAGCCGGCGTGGTCTCGTCGTCTTCGGGCACGATCGCCATGACACGCGCGGGCACTGGGTCTGCGCCGGGCAGTGAGACGGTCACGTCCAGCGTGGCAGCCTCCGCGATCGTCGAGTCCCACGTCGCGTCGCCGCCCTCGTCCAGTTCGAGCGCGCCCATCTCGGAAGGTGCATGCCCGGCGACATAGGCCTGCACGGCATAGGTGCCGGCCGCCACGTAGATCGAATAGCTGCCGTCGGCCCCCAGAGGCGCGAAGGTCGTGGGCCGCTCGTTGCGGTAGAGCGTCACATAGCCCGTCCCCGCGTCCGCGGACGGAGGCAGCGTCACCGTGCCCTCCACCAACGCCAGCAGCCGGGCGTCCTCCGCGATGGCCTCGGTCAGACCCGAGTCGCCCTGGTCGGTCACATGGAACCGGTACGACCGCTCCATCTCGGCTCCCGGCGTCAGAAACATCGGAGCCTGCTGGGTCAACACGACGTTCGAGTACTCGAAGATCACGGAGAAGGTCGTGTCGACCGGCTGCAAGGCGTAGCCCAGATCCCGGCCGGTGAGGCGGATCGCGTCGATGCCGCCCATGTCCACGGCAAAGCCCTGGTTCTTGTTCCACTGCCTGAGCCCATCACCATGGTTGGACAGAATCAGGGGGAAGTCGATGTTGGCGTCGGCGTCGGCCGCGTTGCGCACCGTCATGGTGTGCGTGACAAAGCGCGCCCCCGGCTCCAGGACGTAGTCGTAGGTCACCTCGACCTGGACCGGGTCCGGACTGACGATGTCCCGCACGAACGACTCGGCCCAGTCAAAGCGGCCGTTCACACCCGTCAGGCGCACGTGCGCGGCGGTGCCCGGGACGCTTCCGTTGGAGACGATCTCCACACCCGTCGGCTGGAAGATGCCCAGGTTCCAGCTGTGTCCAATCTCACCAAAAATGTCCCGCCCGGGCTCACCCTCGACCCGGACGACGTCGGCGTCGACGATGCCGCCGCCCCAGAAGCGGTAGCCGCCCGCCGAGCGCCCTTCGGTCTCGACGATGACGCGGATCTCGCTGTTGTAGAGCTTGATGTCACCGACGCGCCCGTCGGCCTTGGGCCCCCCGATCAGCTGGGCTTCGTCCGTCACAAATCCGGCCCGCGCCTGGTTGGGCTCGAGCCGCTCGCCCAGATCCACCGGCCCAGCGTCGGGAGCCGGCGCGTCGGCGTCCGGTGCTGCGTCGTCGATGGCGTCGGCGGTGTCTGGGGTGACGTCGCGGCCCACGTCGGCCACGTCCGGGCCCAGATCCACCCCGGGCGACACCGAGCCGCCCCCGCCGCCACCACACCCAGCCGCCACAAGGACCGCCAACACCGTCGCCATCTGCATTGATTTCATGCGGGCATTGTGACGACCCGCAGGCGGGGGCGCAACGTAGCCGTCCACGCGCGCGCGCGCCTGGATTGTGAACTTGCCACACAGGCCACAAAAGGCTTACAGTCTGCCGACTTAGCGGGTGCCCCGCTCAGGAAGTCCACAGCGCGAGGTTGGGTTGGACGTAGACTTTGAGATGGTGAAACAGCTGGTCCCGTTTGTGGGGACCGTCGGCATCGAACCGGCCGAAGTGGCGGTCTCCGATGACAACACCGTCTGCCTGCGGCTCCGCAGGACCGACCCCATCCTCAATCACCTGTCCACCTTTCACGCAGGCGCTCTGTTCACCCTGGGCGAAACTGTGGGTGGCTATGCGATCGTGGCCCGTTTGGGCCCCGCGTTCATCGTCGGGCACTCGCTCATCGCAGCCGGAGCCCGGATCGACTACCAAAAGCTGGTCCGGGAAGAAGTGCTGTGCAGCGGGCGGCTGACAGACGAAGACGCCACCCAAATCGCGGAGCTCGCCGTCGGCGAGGTCCACAAATTCGAAATCGCTCTGCGTTTCGTCGGAGACGGACGGGAATCGGGAACGATGACCGTCTCCTACTCCATCAAGCGCACCACCTGACGGGGGACGCTTGACGACGACGCCGGGCCAAAATGGGAGATACGACGTGCAGCAGCTAGCCAGCTACCTGTTGAACCATCTGGTTCTCGACTTTGATGGCAACATTCAGATGGAGCACATCAACGAGCTCTTGCTCGCCGACGGCAGCGAGACAGCCCACGACCTGCGGTCGCGGCTCATCGGCGAGGGTGGACCCGACGACTTCCTCCTGGCACTCGCCGACGTTCTCAAAGACCACACGCGCAACGGAATCCGGGAGGAGCATGTGGTGGAACAGGTAGGTTTCTACCTGCAAGCCTGACCGGACTCACGCCAGCGTCAGTACGTTGGTCAGGCAAGGGGCGCGGCCGATGGTTGCGCCCCTCGTCGTTTCTTGGCCGGCCCTCACTTCCCCGCCGACAGCTCGATCAGCCGCGACCTCAACTCCGCGAGATCCACGACTGAGAGCAGCTCGTCCACGTGCTCTGGTACCCATTTCCGAGCCAGCGCCAGGAGCGCTTCGCGGCCCTCCTCACGGCCCTCCTCACGGCCCTCCTCACGGCCCTCCTCGCGGCCTTCGTCTCGTCCTTCCTGGCGACCGATGGCTCGGCCTTCGTGAAACAGCTTGATCTGGCGCCGGGTCTCGGGGCTCAGAAACTCGTCGTGGGTCGCACTCATGATGAACTCCAGAATCTGGTGCTTTGCCAGCTTAGGCAC
>CALBXO010000507.1 GCA_937890335.1 uncultured Pseudomonadota bacterium
TTGGCCTTCTTCTGGACGAGCCCGTGCTGCTCGTACCAGGTGTTCGCCGTAAGCCCTTCCTTCCAGCGACCGTGGTAGTCGTGCCAGTCCAACGCCTTGATGACGGCGTGGTTCGCGGCGCGTTCCTCGGACATGATGGCACGGGCAGGCGGCTCGTCGGGCAGGTCGACAGGCTCGTAGGTCAAGAGCTCCTCGCCGCCAAAACTGACCTCGTACTCCTCCGCGTCCCGCCAGACTTCAGTCAACCACGGGATGTGGGGGTAGTGGTGCTCCATGACGTGGCGGATGACGTTACGCAGCGTGAACTGCGGCGACTTCTGCTGCATCTGCTCCCAGATTTCCAGGCTGAAATCCACCTCGCCCGGCTCCTTGAGCAGCACCTGAAAATCTGCACGAGCCTCGACTGCGTCGAGGTCGACCATGGTGACCTGCAACCCAAAATCATGGAGACGGATGAAGTCCTCGTGGCATCCGCCAATCAGCGGGCCACCGAGCTTCGGAGTGAAGCGCACGATCGTGGGATCGAGGACATCGTCCAGCATCGCCTACGCAGCGCTGTGCGGGCCGGTCGGCCGGCCCGCGAGTCTCGGACTACCTACCCTTTCGCAGCTGCGTACCGGGAGGCTACCGCGCTCCAGTCGACGACGTTCCAGAACGCGGAGACGTAGTCCGGACGGCGGTTCTGGTAGTTGAGGTAGTAGGCGTGCTCCCACACGTCCAGCCCCAGGACGGGCGTGCCGGAGCCGTCCATCAGGGGGTTGTCCTGGTTGGGGCTGCTGGTCACGGCCAGGTTGCCGCTGCCGTCCACAATCAGCCACGCCCAGCCGGAGCCAAAGCGCGTGCCCGCCGCGGCGGCGAACTTGGCCTGGAAGGCGTCAAAACTTCCAAACGCTGCGTTGATCGCCGCGCCCAGATCGCCGGAAGGGGCGCCACCGCCATTGGGGCTCATCACCGTCCAGAACAGGCAATGGTTGTAGTATCCGCCGCCGTTGTTGCGCACGCCGGTGTGACCACCGGCGCCGTCGGCAAGGAGTGCCTCGATGCTCTTGCCGGCGAGGCCCGCGTCACCGTCCACGGCAGCGTTGAGCTTGGCCGTGTAGCCAGCGTGGTGCTTGCCGTGATGGATGCGCATGGTGCGCTCGTCAATGTGCGGCTCGAGGGCGTCGTATCCGTAGGGAAGATCGGGAAGTTCAAAGGCCATTTGTCACCTCGCTCGTGGGGGTCTCGGATCGTGCGCGGGAGGCTATCACAGGCCACGCGCACTGACTACGCCCCGATGGAGGGCGGCCTTTTTGCGGTCCCCGTAGCGACCGTAGCCGGCGAAACGACTGTGGGGCCAGACCCAGACAAGGTCCGACCGCGAGCTCGTGCGGGCCCATCACCGACGCTCCTCGCCGCTGTCGCCAGCGCCGCCGTGGAGCTGCAGGATGTAGCTGTCCAGACGGCCGTTGCTGTGGAAGGTTCCGCCGCCAAAGTCTACGGCCCCCTCAAAAGTGCCCACGATGCGGAGGTTGCCGTCTCCGTCCACCACGGCATCCGAGGCGTATTGATCCAGCAGGTTCCCGTACGCAGTCGCCCAACGGGGGGTCCCGGCCGCGTCAAACCCTGCCACAAAGACATCCACGCTCCCGATGCCCGCCAGCCCTGCCTCCTCGAGGTCCAGGTTTCCGTCAAAGTGGCCCACGGCCGCGAAGCCGCCGAGCAGATCGGGCACCGCTGCTGCCATGGACACGACGCGCTGCCCATCTCCTCGAAAGACGCGTTGCCAGCTCACGCGCTCCCCACGCAACCGCGCGAAGAACATCCCGCGCTCTCGGTTCGCCCCGGTGAAACTTCCGCCGACGAGCACGTCCCCATCCGGGAAGACCTCCACGGAATTCGGCGACGTATTGCCCTCCTCGGCGATCACGGTCCGCCACACCGTGGCTCCGCCGTCCCGCGCCAGCCCAGCCACAAAGGTCTGCTGCCACCGCGGCGCTTCCAGCGGATTGCCATCGCCCAGATCCACCGCGTCTTCGTAGTAGCCAACCAGGACGACGCCCTGTGGTGTGGCCACAAGCTTGGGTTGGTAGGTACCGGGGAACGCCCGACCCCACAGCGCGTTCCCGTCGGGGTCGAGCGCAGCCACATAGACATCGAATACGTCCGGCGTGCTGAGGCGGGTCTCGCCAAAGTCCAGCACGCCCGTGTACCTGCCGGCGAGGTATATCGTCCCGTCGGCGCCGATGGTGACGGACTCGGCACGTTGCCTTCCAAACCCGCCAAACAGACGGTCCCAGAGCACGGCGCCATCTTCGCCGTACTTGGCGACAAACACGTCGGTCTCGTCGCGAACTTCGCGCTCGTCGCGTCCAGCGGCGACCCGGACCCAATCCTCCGCGGCCCCCACCACCACCGTGGTGTCGTCCGGACCAACCGCGATGCCACCAAAGACCTGCTCCGCGTTGAACGGCCGGCGCCCGTCGGCGATGGCGTGCGCCCACAGGACCTGCCCTGCCCGTGACAGGCGCGCTACCGCCACCGAGCGCGCATCCCGAGAGCGCAGCTCCACATCGCCCAGGAGGAACATGCCTTGGAAACGCCCGGCGACGACGTGGCCACCGGCGGCCGTGAGCCTGATCTCGATGAGTTGTTGGCTGAAGTCATCCAACAGCGCACCCCCGTAGCGCACGCTGTCCAGGTGGCGGCTGCACGTCACATAGCTGACCTCGCACGACTCGGTGCAAACAGGCTCGCCGGCAGGAAAGCCGATGTCCGCGCAGGTCGTCTCTGGCGCTACGCGCCGGTCACAGGTCTCGACACCCGCGTTGACCCACCCATCTCCGCAGGTGGCCAACTTGCAGTCGCGCAGGCAGCCGTCTTCGTACGACCGGTTCCCGTCATCGCACTCCTCGACTCCCTCCTGAACCACACCGTCGCCGCAGCGCGCCGCCGTGCAATCGGACAGGCAAGCATCCCCATCGTCGTCGTTGCCATCGTCGCATTCCTCGCCGTCCTCAGGCGTGCCGTTGCCACATCCGTCCACGTCGGGGAGGTCTGCCACATCGGGCGCATCTGGCAGCTCGCCCGCGCAGTCTCCACAGCCCTCGGCGTCCGCGTCCGCATCCGTCTGCGCCGGTGCGTCGGGGTGATCGCTCACGTCACCGGTGTCCGACGAAGGCGCGGGCGCAGGCGCTGGATCTCCGCACGCGGCGACGGCAGCCAGCATCAGGAGGGTCAGTGACGAGAGTTGAGGTCGCACCAGCGTATCCTAGCAGACTCGCGGCGAAGGGCTCGATTGTTCCCGCTCCCCGCACCCACGGGCACCGAGAGAACCAGATCCGCGCTCGATCGAGGCGTCGCGCGGGACCTACTCGGCCTCGGAGTCCACCGCGCGTTTGACCTCGGCAAGGAGGTCCCGGGCAGCGCGGCGCCAGGGCGCTTTGTACTTCTCGGAGAGGATGCGTCGGGCGTCGTCCAGGCGGCCCATTCGTCGCGCTGACTCCGCGGCAACGTACCGGTTGACCGCGGCCTCGGTGGGTCCTATGGCGATGCCGGCGCGGCGGCGAGGGTGGGCGTAGTTGTAGGCCTCGGACCAGGCGCCGGCATCCAACATCCACTTGGATGCCCCAAGTCGGACGAGATAGGTCGCGGCGATGAGGACCAGCGGGACTGCGGCCAGGAGCAGGCCGTGTTCGACAAACCACTCGGCGTACACGACGGCCTTGTAGACGAGCAGGAAGAAGACCGCGTACGTCGCCGTGGTGAGAAACGCCAACACCGTGAGGCCCACGGCGACGCGGCCCAGATGCTTCACGGCCGCCTCACCAGGACACCACCGCCTGTGCGCCCACACCGCCGGGGACGAGCGCCGGACCAAGGCTGATGCGCTCGTAGGCGCCCGGCGCTTCCATAGGGCCGGCCTCCTCAGTCAGGATGAACACGAATCCGGTCACAATCAGCGCGCCTCCCACACCGTAGAGGACATCGGCCACGACGGCCTGCGCCTGTGCATTGGAGCGAAACTCGGCCCGCGAAGGGCTCCCGCGCTCCGTCTTGTAGCTGTCGGCGTTGCCTTGGGCGATCACGCCCACCACGGCCCCGCCGCCGACGATGGCCACGCCCGTGCCGGCCATCAACCACCCCCAACCGCTCTGGTCGAACAAGCCCGTGTCCTCCTGCACGACGAGCACCTCGCGCTTGCGGGCGTGAACCGCAGCGACCTCGCCGGAGACGATGGTCACGCGCTCCTCGTGCGCGTCAAAATCCTCCCCCTCGACGGAGACCAGGTGCTCGCCGGCCGACAATTCGATCAAGCCGGCCGGCGTCGTGGCGATCGGCTCACCGTCTACAAAGACCGTCAGGCCCGACCGCGCGTCCACCGACAACATACCCGGTGACACCCGCATGGCAGGGTCCTCGTCCGAGCCGGGCTCGAGCTGCGGAGTCAGGGTGTAGCGCTTGCCCCCCACGACCTCGAGTTTGCGCTCCTGGGACTGGAACCCCGGCGAGCGCACTGTCACCACATAATTTCCCTGGGGAATCGACTTGTCTTCCATGGGCGACTTGCCGATGACCTGGCCATCCACCAGCACTTCCGACCCCGGCGGGTCCGCGCGGATCGTCACCAGGCCCTTGGGGACCCACTGGGCGCCGTCGAGATCGAACACATCGACCCCCTGCGACCGCAGGAAGAACTCGATGTCCTTGATCTTGGTGTCCAGCTCCTCTTTGACCGCCTCCGACGGGTTGAGCCCAATCGCCGTGCGGTAGTAGCCAATCGCCTTGATCAGGTCGCCCTGCTCCTCGTGGGCGCGGCCGACGTTGTACATGATGATGGGGTGCGGATCCAGTTGGAAGGCCTGCAGGAAGTCCACTGCCGCTTCGGCAAACAGACCCTCCTGAAACTTCTTCTGGCCCTCCAGGACAATGGCGCGCGCCTGCTCACGCTTGTCTTGCGCTCCGGCAGGCACGCAGGCGAACGCGACACAGAGACCAATCGCGAGGATGAGGATTCGTCGGGACATCGCGCGATGGTACCACTGGCTCGGGCGCGACCCAATTCGTGGGCACGACGCGTTTGACGACGCTGGCAGGTCACCTATGGTGGAGCGGTGACCATCAATGAATTGACCCGGTGGCAGCGCCTCTGCCACGACGACCTCGCCGTCCTGTTCGACGCCGCCCACGAGGGGCTGACGCCGTTCCTGGAGGCCGAATTGCTCCCACTGCACAAGAACCTGCTGCGTGCGGCCAATGTTCCGACGAGCGTTCTGGACATGGCCGCGCTCGGCGTCTGGGGCGTCCGGCGACTGCAGGGCGAGCGCCGTCCCATCGTCCTGCCCTCCGAGCGGCGCATGTCGCGCGCCTTTGCCCGCTGGTGCCTCGGCCCGGACGCGGTAAACGGCTACGCGAATCGTACGTTTAACCTCGTCGGTGACGCGCTCGCCAGGCGGGTTGGGCACGCCCAGGCGTCGGAGCTGTGCGAGGACGCCTCCGACGCCTATCTGCCCACCGTGCGCGAGGCGTTGCGCCGGGTGCTCGTGGGCCCTGAGACCCTCCGCGCCCTCTCCGGGCCTGGCACGTACTTCGCCACGCCCCTGATCGCCGGCGCCGGGTCCATGATCCTCGGCGGACCCGAGCGCCTGGACGCCGAGACGCTCACGCTGGTGCGGCTTGCCCTGATGCGCCTCGGAGTCCCCACCCGGCACGAGCCCCGCGCGGGCGACACCCTCCGACGCCTGGCCCTGACGGCCGGCCTGTCGGTGCTGGGCGCCGGTGTGATCTCGACCGCGACGTATCACTTCGTGGACCTCCACGGGATCTACACGCGATACCTCGAATCGATCGAGGACGTGTTGCTCTTTGGACAGACCGACCACGACGGCACCGACCGCCCGACGTACGGACCGGGCCTGTTGGAGATCGTCGGACGGCTGGAGCGCACCCCCGCGTCCCGGACAGGACGGCTGCGCGCATGACGCTGGCGCGCCTGTCGTTGCGCGGCTCGCGCGTGGCAAGCGTTCTGCTGCTGGCCACCTGCCTGGCCGCATGCGGCACCTGGAAACAGGTCAGCAAGACCCCCGAGCGCCCCTCCCAACAGCTGCGCATCTGGAAGAACCAGAAGATGCTGCTGCGCGCGACGATGACCGACGGCCGCGAGATCACCTTCCATGTCCGCGACATCGACGGGCAGAAGATCGAGGGCGAGAGCCGCCGCATCGGCACTGTGGCGCTCTCCGTAGGGGACATTGAGGTCCTCGAGGTCCTGGACGTTCAGGAAGGGGCTGGCGAGGGAACCGTCGTCGGCACCATGCTCGGGGTGCTGGGGCTCGGGCTCGCGATCGGCTTCCTTTTCGTCATCGCCCTGTTGTCAGCGCTGGGGGGTGGGTGACAGCGCGCGCTACAGCTTGCCTGGGCCTGCTCCTCCTCCCGTTGTTTGGCTCCGCGTGCTCGACGGTGGCGCCACTCAAGACGGCGGACCCCACACCTGCGGGTGGCCGCGAGTGGCTCATCGGATACAGCGTCAGCCTGGTCGAGAATTGCGACTCGGTCGTCGACTTTGACGGCGTCACGCGTGCGACCTGCAACGCCGACGGCAACGCGCCAATCCCCAACTTCATGCCGGACTTCGGCCTGCGGGTCGGTCTCGGTGACGACACAGACCTGGGATTTCGTCTGTTCAGCGGCGCGTCTGTGGACCTGACGTTGCGCCTGCTCGCCTCAGACCTCGTGTCCATTGCCATCAATCCCACATTCCACCTGGGCGGGATTGGGCTGGGCCGGCCCCTCGACACTGCAAGGGCGGAGCTCGGCGTCTTGACCACATGGCATTTGAGGGCATTGGATCTGACGGCCTCAGTCGCGCCTTTCGTGTTCTCCCACCCGCGCTACAACTCGCTCGGGTACGTCGCGACTCTCGGTTTTGAGTACGCCTGGGAGCCTGGGTTCTTTCGGATGGAGGTCAGCCACACCGATTACACGAGCGCGACCTGGGAGCGAACCGACCCCCTGGAGCCAGTGCTGAAAACGACGACCATCGGCATTGGCGTCGGATGGCGCTTCGGGGGGCGCTGACCCGGCGACGCGGGCCGCCGTGTCGGGTAAACTGCACGGCATGGTTGCCCATTATGATCACGACTACCTGATCATCGGCTCCGGTTTTGGCGGCAGCGTGGCGGCGCTGAGGCTGGCGCAACGCGGTTACGATGTCTGTGTCCTCGAGAAAGGGCGGCACTTCCAGCGCGACGCCTTTCCGCGCAGCAGCTGGGACGTCCGCAATTTCCTTTGGGAGCCCGCCGCGGGCCTGCGCGGCATCTTGCGCATGGACGCGCTGCGTCACGCCACGGTCCTGTCTGGGGTCGGCGTGGGAGGCGGGAGCCTGGCCTACGGCAACACGCTGTTCAAGCCGCTGCCTTCGTTTTTTGCTCATCCGCGAATCGCCGCGTTGGGGGGAGAGGCGGAGCTGGGCCCGTACTACGCGCTGGCACAGCGCATGATGGGCGTGGTTCCAAACCCGATCCTCACACCGATGGACGAGTTCGCGCGGCAAACCGCTGGTGAGTACGGGCGCGCGGACACTTTCACCCCGAGCCCGGTGGGCGTGTTCTTTGGGAGCGATGGCGTCGAGGTAGCCGACCCCTACTTTGACGGCGAGGGGCCGCCCCGGACCGGGTGCACGGCATGCGGCGGGTGCTTCATCGGGTGCCGGGTCGGGGCGAAGAACACGCTGGTGGAGAACTACCTGCACCTGGCGCAAGGGCTTGGCTGCAGCGTCCGCGCAGAGACGGAGGTGACGCGGCTCGTGCCTCTGGACACCACAGGTGCGGCCGATCCCGGCGCGAGCGGCGAACACGGCTACCTCGTCGAGGTTCGTCCGTCGTTCGGGCATGGGGCTCGCCAGACGCTGCGGGCTCGGGGCGTCTTTGTGGCCGCTGGGGTGCTCGGGACGGCGCGGCTGCTTCTGCGTGGACGCGAGAGCGGAGATCTCGGCAGGCTCAGCGCGCGCGTCGGCTGCGCGGTCCGGACAAACAGCGAGACCCTGCTCGCGGTCCGCGCCCGTGGCGATGTGGACCACTCTCGCGGTATCGCCGCGTCCAGCAGCGTCTTCCCCGACGAGCACACACAAGTGCAGATTGACCGGCAGCCAGCGGGTTCTGACAGCATGACCTGGCTGTCCACACTCCTGACCGACGGAGGCCGAGGGCCGCGTCTGCTGCGGTGGTTCGGTCAGGTCCTGCGCCACCCGGTGGACTTCCTGCGCAGCCTCTGGCCCGCCCGGTTTGCCCGTCAAACCGCGTTTCTCGTCGTCATGCAGGACCACGACAGCGTTCTCCGCCTGCGGCTGGGGCGCTCGGCGCTGACATTGATGCGCCGCGACCTCGTCTCGGAACCCGACGGCGACGGACCGCTCCCGGGCTGGATTCCCATCGGGCACGACTTCGCCCGGCGCCTCGCCGCCCGCGTCGGTGGGCAGCCGCTGAGCTCCACGGGTGAGGTGTTCCTCGGTGCGCCGATGACGGCACACGTCCTGGGCGGGTGCGAGATGGGGCCCGACGCGACACACGGGGTCGTGGACACGCAGCATCGCGTCTTTGGGTACGAGAACCTGAGGGTCACCGACGGCAGCGTCGTCCCGGCCAACCTCGGTGTGAACCCGGCCCTGTCCATCCTGGCGATGAGCGAGCGCGCTCTCAGCTTCCTGCCCGTGGCCAAGGGGGCGAAGTTCCGGCATCTGGCGGTTGATCAGCGGTGTCCGCCCACCGCACCGCTCCTGCGCAACGAGCCGACTCTGGCGGGTCGGTAGCCCTCCTGTTGGTCCCAGCGGCGACCGGCTTGCGTCACTTTGCACCAAACTGCGCCAAGCGCGCGGGCGAGGACACCTCACAATTGGGCCATGGCAATGACCCAATTGGGAGGTTCTCCAATGCGAAATGTACTTCTTGTCTGTCTCCTTTCCCTGTGCGCCTGCGGGGACGATGACCCGGGTCTCGATTCGGTCCCGATGGACGACGTGATGCCCGAGCCCGAGCCCGAACCGGAGCCCGAACCCGAGCCCGAACCCGAGCCCGAGCCCGAACCCGAACCCGAGCCCGAACCCTGGCGGCAAGCGAGCGTCAGCGTCGGCCAGTGGTCTGCCTGCGCGCACGAGACCGGCGAGACCGCCAGCTGCGCCGAAGTGACCGCACCCGTAAACTGGGACGCACCGGACGCCGCGACGCTGACCCTGAGCCTCAAGCGCGTCGGCCCGGCCAATGCCGCGACGGCGATCTGGATTGTCCCGGGCGGCCCCGGCATCAGCATCGTGCGGTACGAGGCACGAACGGCCCGGATGATGGCCACCGCGCGCGACGCCGGCATCACCGACCTGGTCGTCTACATGTTGGAGCCCCGCGGCGTCGGCGCCTCCACGCCATTGTCCTGCCCTCAATTCGGCGACGATCAGTTCCTGAGCCTCCAGCCGATCCCGCTGTCCGACTGGCCCGCCTGCATCGCGCATCTCGAGTCCGAGCACGGGGACAACCTCCCACATATGGCCAACCTGCGATGGGTCGCGATGGACTACGCCAAGACGATGGCCGCGCTGCGCGAGAACCACGAGCGCTACGTCGCACACGCGGCCTCCGCAGGGACCGTCCTGATCAACGCCGCGCTCCTGGACCACCCGGAGATGGCGGACGCCGTCGTCCTGCGCGGCGTGACTCTGCCCTCGGTCAACGCCATGGCCAAGGACGCTGGTGTCGACTGGGTCGCGCGGGAGATTCTGAGCCGCTGCAGAGACGCTGGAGAGTGCGAACCCCTCGGCGCCGAGCCCGAGGCAGCCGCCGAGCGGCTGTTTGCTTCCCTGGAAGAGGGTACGGCCTGTCCCATGCTGACCGAGATCGGCCTGGACGCGGACGTTCTGCGGGGCGCCCTGGGAGGGCTCACCGCGAGCCCGAACAGCTGGGAGCTCGTCGGACCCGTGGTCCACCGGGCGCTGCGCTGCGAGGAACAAGATCGCGAGCCTCTGACCCGCACGGCCGACTACGGGCGCGCCGTCCTCGCCGCCGTCGGAGGCAACCCAGCCTTCACGTTCATGACCCTGCGCAGCCGGGTCCCCGCACGATGGGGACCGGCGGACCTGTGGACCGATCCGGTCCGGGACATGATCGCAGCGCCCGGCTTCGCGAGCAGCTACACGGAGCTGGCGGCGTCGTGGCCCTACGAGCTCGGCACCGATCGATTCCCGGTCGCGCAGGTGACCGTACCGCTGCTCATCGTCCAGGGCGAGCTCGACCCGCGCACTCCGGCGGACAAGGCGCGGGAGTATGCGGCACTTCAGGCGGGACCCAACACGCACTACATCGAGGTGCCGGGCGGACACCACGCCGCCCTCGATGGCACTGAGACCACCGACGGTGAGCTGTGCGGTTGGTCGATCTACGTGCAGTTCATCGCCGACCCGTCCGTCGCCCCGGACACCGAGTGCCTCGATCGCTCCATGCCGCTGGATTTCAAGACCAGCAGCTTCACGACCTCCTCCCTGTTCGGCGTTCCCTCCAAGTGGGGCAATTGACGCAGCGGGCCGGCCGACCATCAGACCAATCTCGCGCCAGCCAGCTAAACCGCTAGCCACCCAGCGCGTAACCCGAACCGCCAAGAGTACATGGACACCGTCAGTGACGGACTCTCACCAATTGGCACATACCCTGCGATAAGGGGAGGCATCGGGATGTGGCCGAATGGAACAGGCACAAGACTTCAGCTCTTGCATCAGCAATTCCGGCTTCACCACTCGGCTCGTTAACCTGAGCCAGCCAGCGCAAGCCAACAAGCAATATCTGGGTTCGAATCCCAGCATCCCGACTGCTTGGTTCTCCGAGGATC
Source organism: uncultured Pseudomonadota bacterium (assembly GCA_937890335.1). GTDB lineage: Bacteria > Myxococcota_A > Bradymonadia > Bradymonadales > CALBXO01. The sequence goes on from CALBXO010000507.1 coordinate 10,846, forward strand.
TCCTCGACGATTCTACGACGCTTCGGCCCACGCGGCGGCGCTCGCCGCGGCCATAACCCGCTTGAGCGGCACGCCGATGTGTGCGGCAAGCTCGCGGGCGGACCCGAACTCGGGGGCCACGTTCACCAACAGGTCGCCGGCGTAGCCGAACTTCACGCTCACCGGGCCAAACTGCGTGGCCACAGGGCGCACGTCCCGCCGGACCTCCGCGCGGTCCACGGCGTAGGCGCGCAGACCCAGTGAGGTCGTCTCTCGCACGATGATCTCCGCGAGCATGTCGCGGTCGTCGTCGCGGGCCAGCACGCTGAGCTTGTGGGCGGGGCGGCCCTTCTTCATCACAATGGGTGTCCACCACACGTCGCGCGCGCCGGCGTCGAGCAGCTCTTGCGCGGCGTGCGCGCACAGCTCCGGCGTCATGTCGTCCACATTGGTCTCCAACACCGTCATCGCGCCGCTGGACAGGGCACCCCACGAAGTGCCCGCGCTCGACGTTGGTTCGCCCAGCACGGCACGGACAATGTTCGGACGGTCCGGAAGCTTCCGGCTTCCGGCGCCGTGGCCCACGCGCGTCACGGTCATGACGGGCATGGGACCATACGCGTCCACGCAGGCGCGCAGGATGCCGGCGCCGGTGGGCGTGACGAGCTCCTTGGGCAACCCGGTGTCCCGAAGCGGCACCCCCTCCAGAATCTTCAGCGTGGCGGGCGCCGGCACGGGAATCCGTCCGTGCTGGCTCATGGTGAACCCGTTCCCGATGGGCACCACGGATGCAGTGACGCGCGAGGGTGCCAGGTAGTCCAGGCAGGCCGCGGCGGCGACGATGTCCACGATGCTGTCCACGGCGCCAACCTCGTGGAAGTGCACCTCGTCCAGCGCCATTCCGTGCACCCACGCCTCCGCCTCGGCGATGTGCGCAAAGATGGCGAGCGCCCTCGAACGGGTGCCTGCCGTCAGCGGCGCAGACTCCAGCATCGCCCGAATCGCAGCCCAGCTGCCGGCCGCAGGAGGACCCGCGTGGTCATGGTCGTGACCGTGGCCGTGGCCGTGGTCGTGGCTGTGGTCGTGGTCGTGGTCGTGGCTGTGACGGTCGTCGTGGCTGTGGTCGTGGTCGTGGTCATGGTCGTGGTCATGGTCGTGGCTGTGACCGTGGTCGTGGCTGTGACCGTGATCATGGTCGTGGCTGTGACTGTGACTGTGGTCGTGGCTGTGACCGTGGTCATGGTCGTGGCTGTGACCGTGGTC
>CALBXO010000508.1 GCA_937890335.1 uncultured Pseudomonadota bacterium
GCCACCGCCACGCGCCTCCCGGCGACCTCAAATGCGTAGACCGCGTACTCGCGCCCGGTCTCGTCGCGACCGGGCACGGTCAGGTCGCAGTAACACGCCTCTTCCGATGGGCCCGCGCCGAACTCGGTGTGTGCCAGGTGGGCGATGGCGCGGGCTCGCCTGGGGCTGCCGACGACGATCAGGTTCTGGACACCCTCGAGCAGCGCCGCACGCTGGGCCGCGTCCGCCGTCAGGGCGTCGGGACGGGGCAGGTGCACGACGAAGTCGGCGACGTCTTCCTCCTCCGCGATGGCCAGCTCCGCGCCGTCGATCTCGCCGCGCAGGCTGTCCGTCTTGAACCCGTACGGCAGCAGCTCGTTGATGGTGGTGACCGTGGCGCGGCTGTCGTGCGGCCCATCCTTGCGGCCGGGACCCGACGCGGCGATGACCTGCATGTCGGCGTTGATCTCGTGCAGGGCTTGCCGGCAGTCGCCGCATGGCTGGACCGGGGCCGCGCCAGTGGTGCAGTAGACGGCCACCGCGCGCACGATCGGACGGACGATCTGCCCGTCCACGACTCTGGAATGCGCCGCAAAGGCCCGCATCAGCGCGTGTTTCTCCGCGCAGACGGACCGGTAGGTCGCGTTCTCAAAGTTGCTTCCGGTGGCGATCTGCTCGCCGTCCGCAGTCTCGAGCAGCAGCGCAGCGCCGACCGCGTAGTTCGAGTAGTTGCAGTTGGCGACGGTGGAGGCTTGCTGCGCGGCGGCGAGCAGCCTGGTCTGGAGGGCGCTGAGTTCGCGCCGGTGCATGGTCCGCATGCCGCCGGGTGTACCCCGCCGATCGGTCACAGGCAAGACCTGGGCAGTCTGTTGCCGTGTCAGTCGGCTTTGACGGCCTGCATCAGCTCCAGGCGGTTGCCGAACGGGTCCTCGATATGGGCGCGCACAAAGCCCGCCAGATCCTCCCCTGCGCGCACGGTCACGCCTGCGGCGCGGCACTGGGCGATCGCCTGTTCGAGGTCGTCTACGACGAGGGCGGGGTGAGCCTTGCGTGCGGGGTGGAAGTCCTCTTCCACGCCCACATGGATGCGCACGTCGCCCTCCTCAAACCATGCCCCGCCCCGGCCCGCAAGCACCGCGGGCTTGGGAACCTCTGGGATACCGAGCACACCGGTGAAAAAGGCGCGAGCCACGTCTTCGGCGCCAGTGGGCATCGCGAGCTGGACGTGGTGCAGCGAGAGAAACTTCACCATACGAGTAGCCAGAAGATGACCACCGGGCCCGTGAGCAGGCACAGCAGCGTGGTGTAGCCGACGATGTCGCGCGCCCGCAGGCCCATGATGCCGAGCAGCGGGAGCGCCCAGAACGGCTGAAGCATATTGGTCCAGGCGTCGCCGTGAGACAGGGCGATGATGACCTTGCCAGGATCTGCGCCCAGGCTGGCCGCGGCCTTCATCATGACCGGGCCCTGCACCGCCCACTGGCCTCCACCTGAGGGGACAAAGAGGTTGACGAGACCCGCCGACAAGAAGGTCAGCACCGGCAGCGTGGTCTCCGACGCGACCCCAACGATGGCCTCGCTGAGCTGGGCGACCAGGCCGCTCGCGGTCAGCATGCCCAGGATGCCGAAGTAGAGCGGAAACTGGAGGATGATCCCGACGGAGGCCCTGGCGCCCTTGGCCGCGGCGGCGACATACCGCCGGGGCGAGCCGTGCAGCAGCATTCCGAGCGCGAGGAACGCCAGGTTGACGGTGTCCAGGTTCAGCGACGACAGCCCTTGGGTCCACGCGGACCACAGGAGGTAGCCGCCGGACAGGCAGCCGACCACGATGGGGATGAACACGCTGTCGTCCAGGAAGCGGACAATCCCGAACTGCCGCGCGCCCTCGCCGGGTGTCTTCGCTGCGGGTTCCGTCTCCACGAGCTCGCCCTGAAACCACACGTCCGGTGTGGGTGCCTTGGGAGTCAGGAAATAGTAGAGGCCGACACTCACGGCGACGAGGCTGAGGACGATCGCGATGTTCATGCCGCTGAACAGAGTGTCTTCCACCGGCACGGCGCCGGTGAGGTCCGCGAGGAACCCCTTGGTTTCCGCGGCTTTGAGCGGGGCCGAGCCGCTCAGGCCCCCGTGCCAGACGAGCAGCCCGCTGTACGCGGCGGCCCCCAGCACTGGGTAGTGCAGCGGGCGCTTCATGGCGGCCCAGGACCGGCCGATCTCGCGGGCGAGCATGGCGCCCGCGACCGCGCCGAGTCCCCAGTGGATGTACCCGGCGGCGCAGGCCACGAACGCCACAACGGCGCTCGCCTGTGCGGCGTCCCGCGGCAAGCTGGCGACCTCGTCGATCAGGGCGCGAACCGGCCGGCTGTGGGCCACGGCGAAGCCGGTCACCAGGACGAACACCATCTGGAACGCGAACTTGAGCGCGCCGCCGAACAGGCCAGCGAACCAGCCCTCGACGACGACCTTGTGCAGTCGAGGCCCGACGTCCAGTCCGGCGACCTCGCTGCCAAAGAGGACCGATGCGACCAGGGTGACCACGGTGAGCAACACGGCGAGCACGAATGGATCGGGCATCGCCCGGCCCGCCGTGCGGCTCATGAGCCGCCCGAGGTTCTGGATCACGGGTCCTCTCCGCTGGCAGCGTCGAGTTCGTCCAGCACGCTCTGCACGCTCATCTCCGTGTCCTTGATTCTCCCCTGACACAGCCGGATGAGGACGGCCGCGCGCGCCACCTTCTCGGACAGGTCGTCGAGCCCGACCTCGCCCTCTTCCACGGCGCGCAGAATGGCCTCCAGTTCCGACATTGCGTCTTCGTAGCTGATCGGTGTGGACTCAGGGTTCGTCATCGTCGGCTCCGTCGCTTGTGGCCCGCAGTGTTCCCTCGCCGAGCTGGATGCGCAAGTGGGCACCCGGCGGGGCGTCCGCGGGGCCGCGGACGAGACCGTCATCCCCGCGCACGATCGCGTAGCCGCGGCGCAGCACGCGCGTAGGATCCGCGGCGGCCCGCCGCGCCTCCAAGGTCGCCAGGTGGGCAGTCTGTCCCCGCTGCAGCGTCGCGCAGGCGCGCCGGAGTCTGGGCGAGAACGCGTCAATGCGCAGGGCTGCGGTGCGCCGTTGCGCCCGAACGCCTGCCTGCAGCCGGGTGGCGCCGCGCCGCAGCGCGAGGCGGCGGTGTTCCAGGTTGGCGCGCGCCGCGCGCTGGAGGGACTCCGCCGAGCGGGCGAGCCGCTGCCGATCCTCCCGGATTCCGCGCCGGACAGCGCGCCCCAGGCGACCGCCGGAAGCCTCAGTGGCGGCCCGCGCCGCCGAGGTCCGCGTGCGGGTCGCGGCGGCGATTCGGCGGCCCGCTGCCGCCAGCGTATCCAGGTAGTCGCGAACCTGCGCCACGAGCGCCATGGCGACGGCTGTGGGCGTGCGCAGGGAGCGGGCCACGTCGTCCAGCAGGCACTTGTCGGTCTCATGCCCGATGCCGACGAGCACAGGGACCAGCTGGTGGCAGACCCCGGTTCCAATGGGCAGGGTGTCGAATTGGGCGAGGTCCGAGCGGGACCCGCCGCCTCGAACGATGCAGAGGACGTCGATGAGGTGCGCATTGGCGTAGAACCAGCGCAGCGCGCGCAACATGTTCTCCTGGAGGTTCTGCCCCTGCATGGTGGAGTGGTGGAAGACGACGCGGAACCCGAGGCCAGAGGCGCGCAGCGTGCTCAGGACGTCGGCCAGGGCGTCGGATCGCTGCGCGGAGATGACCCCGACCCTCAGCGGTACCGTGGGCATGGGCAGCGCCAGGTTCCGGTCCGCCAGCCCTTGCCCGCGCAGCCCCGCCAGCACGCTGGCGCGCGTCTGGGCCATTTTGGCCAGGGTGAACGCCACGTCCACGGCGGTGACGTTGAATTGGTAGGACCCACCGGGCACGTAGAGTTCAACGCGACCCTGAAGGCGGACTTCGACCCCGTCCTGGAGGGAGAACCCTGCCTCTTGTGCGGTCGCCTCGAGCACCTCCCGATGGCGGTCCTGGATGCGCGCGCTCAGCTTGGCGCGGGCCTTGGCCAGGCCCTCCTTGCGCTCGATCAGGTCAAAGTAATTGCGGTGGCCCTTGGACCATCCGTCGAGCTGGCCCGTGACCCAAACCGGAGCGGGAAACGCGCGGGTGATGAGTTGGCTCACGGCCTGGTTCAGCCCAGAGGGGGTGAAGTCGTCGCTGCGATGCGCCGGCGGGGGCGCGTCCTGCTGCGCGGCGTCCAGAGCCGCCGACGACCAGGTGATCTCCGTGACGCCCAGCGCCTGGAGCAGAGCGGGCCCGGCGTGGAGCGGAAACCAGGCCGCGCCCTGGTCCCACACGACGTCCGGCACGGTCCGCAGACGGGCCGCTGGCCCGCCGCTGCCCCGCACCCGCGCGCGCAGTTTGTCCCCGACTCTGTCCACTGTTCCGCGCTTCATCGGCCGATCCTCGGGGGCGCGACTGGATTTGTCACGGCTTCCCCACCATACTCCCGCTTCGTGTGGAGAGAGAAAGTGCGTTCACAACGGCGGGTTTGGCGCCGTGTTCCTGGGAGTTTGCAATGACAAAGGTTCGATTGGGTCTGGTCCTGGCAGCGCTCGCCATTGGAGGGGCGGGGGCCGCATGCGGTGATGACGCCAGCGGTGGCACCACCGGAAACAACGGCGCCAACAACGGCGCCAACAACGGTGGCAACAACGGCGGTGGGCCGGGCTCGGCCCTGCGGTACAGTGGCTCGCCGAGCATCGGAATTGAGGCTGGCCTCTCCGGGGCGATCGCCGTCGAGTACGTGGACGGGTCGGGGTCTCCGATCAGCAACGCCACGATCACATGGGAGGTCGTCGGCAACGCTGAGGATGCCCAGCTCGACGCGCGCACCAGCACGACCAACGGCGACGGGGTCGCCTCGGTGGACATCTCCGCCGGCTCTCTGGAGGCCGTGTTCGAGGTCACCGCCTCGGTGTCGGACCCCGCCATCGACCCGCTCCCATTCACCGTGACCGTGTCCAGCAAGGACGCCGCCAGCTACGTCGTAGAGGTCCGCTACAACGGCGCGCGCAGCTACGTGGACAAAGAGATCAAGGTCGCACTGTACGCCACGCCGGAGAGCTGCGCGGACTTCAACCCGCTGGCTCCCGGCACCGCCGAGCGCAACGAGCAGCGTGGTCTGGACGCCCAGGGTTTCCCGACGACGGTGACGTTCCGCAACCTGCCCAACGGCCAGAAGTTCACGGTCGTCGCAACGGCGCTGGCCGCTGACGCAGACGCGGCAGTGGTCATCGGAAGCTACGGTTGCAACGACACGCGTCCGGAGATTGTCGGTGGTTCCAACCCCGACACCATCGTGGTGGAGATGACGGACCGCCTCCCGGACGTGACCGGCACCTGGCAGGTCACCAGCCGCTTCAACCTCAGCGAGGCGCTTCCGGACTCCGTCCGCAATATCCTGGACCCGATCCTGGACTTCTTCACCGACCCTGCGGGCACGCTCGTGGCCTTGGCCGCACAGTTCTTGATGGACCAATTCGACCTCGAAGCTGGCAGCGTCCAGTCGATCCTCGAGAGCGTCGCCGAGGATCTGCTCGACAGCGCGTTTGAGGGCAACGACACCGTCCGCGACATCCTGACGGGCGGCGGTGACATCAGTGAGATCATCCGGCGTTTCCACCTCCAGGGGACCATGACCGTTCCGGGCGAGGCGTACGGCGCCACCGGGCAGATCACCGCCGCGGAGGTGGCCTACTTCAACCTGGGTTACCGCTGGCGCCTCAACTGCGACGAGGGAGAGGACTACGAAGAGGACCCGACCTGCGGGGACGCGTTCATCTCCTTCAACACCGCTGGCCTGACGCCGATCGCGGGCAATTGGGACGGGTCGGTGACGCCGAATCCGGACTACGACGTGAACAATGGCCGCATCTGGTTCCACGAGCTCAACGTCGCCGCGCACACCGTGGACTTCAACTACGGCGCCGTCGTGGCGTTCCTGCTCGAGAAGGTCGCGCTGCCGTTGCTCTTTGATCCCACGGTGGACTCGCTCAACGCGCTGTTGATGCGGTTCATCGACTGCGAGGCGCTGTTCGACTCGAACTTGTTCGTGACGGTGTGCGAGACGGCGATCGAGGAGGTCAGCAACCTGCTGCGCGACCAGCTGACGGACCTGAGCTTCTCCAGCGACAACTTCACGCTGGCCACGCCGGCCACCAAGCCCTGCGCGCTCTACGAGCAGGACGCCGCCGACTACGGTCCGCCGGAGCCGCCGGCGCGCGCGCACGACCCGATCTTCAGCGCCATGGGCCGCGACCTGGACCATGCCGATCACGGCGACCTGCGTTGCGAGTGGGAGGCCACGATGCAGTTCTCCGCGGATCCCGAGGACCGCTCCACGTTCTCAGGCGCTTGGTTTGGCGAGAAGCGCTGACCGACAGCTTCCGGCGCGCCCCGCACGTTCGCGGGCGTGACCGGGCCTGCCCCGCCAGCTGGCGCGGGCACCCCGCGACGGCGACCGTCAGTCCGGGTCCTCGATCTTCCAGGCATCCCCTTCCAACACGAGCGTGACCTTGTGCTCCCCGTAGCGCAGGAAAGCCTGCGCACCGCGGACGCTGATGGGCTCGTGAAGGTTGGCCTTGAGCTCGATGACGAGGTCGTCCACCTCCGCCTTGCGCTTGTCGAGATCCGCTGCGAGCAGCTCCGGCGTCATGTGCTGTGCGTAGTCGCTCGGGATGAAGTGCATCAGCTGGACGTGGTCGCGGGACTCAAGGGCCCGCACAAACGACACGAGGGCATTGCGCGGAGTGTCCTGCGCATAGATCGACAGCACGCCGCCGCTGAGCTTCCAGCCGTTGGGCCCCAGCGTCATCTTGAGCGTGTCGTAGTCGTTGTAGCCGAGCTCCGCTGTGACATGTGCTGGCGTGTCACGGGCGTCTGCGAAGCCGGGCGCCGAGCCGAGCAACGACTGTCGCCGAGCGCGCCACTGTGCCAGGAACTCGGGGTAGGGGGTCTGCTCCCGAAGCTCTGGGGACAACAGGGCGTAGGCGTGCTTTGGGTCGCCATCGCGAACTGCCTGCCCATACTCCGCCACCACGTCCTGGGGCGTGGAGGTGGCGCAGGCGGAGGCGGTCAGACAGGCGAACAGCAGGAACGCGGGTCGAATCATGCTCGGGCTAACGGCGGCGACGGTGTGTTTATGCCGGCTTGGGCAGCATGGGCATCAGCGCCAGCGTGGTCGGCTCGCGCATGAGCAGCGCCACGGCGGCGGGGATTTCCAGGGACGCGGGCAGCAGGTCGGAGACCGCCGACGCGACGAATGCGGACGTGTCCGTGTTCCGGGACAGCATCTCGCGCAGCGGGTCCGGTCGGTGGTCCACAAAGCGGACCGCGACCTTGTCGCGGCGCACGCCAGCTTTGTCACAGGCCACTTCGATGGCTTTGTCGAGGTCGCCGATGTGGTCCACGAGTCCCAGCCGCATGGCGCGCTCGCCGGTGTAGACGCGGCCGCGCGCCAGCCGGTGGATCCTGCGTCGGGAGATGTTGCGGCCGGTGGCGACGCGGTGCAGGAAACGCCGGTAGAACCCGCGGATGTCTCGCGTCAGGTTCTCCATCTCGCGCTCACTCATCGCGTCCGCGATGCTGCCGAACGCGGCGGTCTCGCCCACCTCCAGCCCCTGCATCTTGATGCCGAGCTTGTCCAGGAGGTCACCGCCGCTGAGCTTGCCGGCGATGACGCCGATGGACCCGGTGATGGAGCTGGGCTGCGCGACGATGGTGTCCGCCGCCACGGCAATGTAGTAGCCGCCGCTGGCGGCGACGTTGCCGAGGGAGGCGATGACGGGCTTGACGGCGGCCAGCTTGCGGATGTGGCGCCAGATGATGTCGCTGCCGATGGCCGATCCACCGGGTGAGTCAATGTGGATCACCACCGCTTTGACGCGTTTGTTCTTCTCCAGGGCACGCAGCTGCGCGACGACGGGTTTGGGGGTCACGAGCTGCTTCATCCCCATGGGCCCGCCGACGCCATCGTGCATGATGACGCCCTTGAGGTTGAGGACCGCGATCTCGGGGGTGCGTGACACGAGCGGCCGCCATTTGAAGCGCGGCGCGGCGGAGCCGAGGTATTGCATCGGGCTCTGCAGGATCACCTTGCGCTTGCAGTCCCCCTCTTTTTCCAGCGTCTCGATGACCTCGTCGGCGTAGCCGACGTGGTCGATCAGCCCGAGGCGGCGCGCCTCCCTCGCGGAGAGGGGCGCCTCATCGAAGATCGACCTGGCCGTGGCGACCTCAACTTGCCTGCGCCGCGCGATGCGATCGGTCACGTTGTCCGCCATGCCGTGAAGCAGGTGCCCCATCATGACCTTCTGCGGGATCGTGGCCTCGTCGCGCGTGAAGCGGTGGGCGGCGGTCTTGAACCTTCCGAGGTTGACGAACTGCGCCTGGATGCCGGCCTTCTCGAGCGCCTCTCCGAGGAACATCATCTCGATTCGGAGGCCGAAGGTGTAGAGCCGGCCCGGAGGGGCCATCATGATCGTGTCCGCGGCGGTCGCGAGCATGTAGTCGCGCACCATCCCCTGCTCAAGAAAGCAGACG
>CALBXO010000509.1 GCA_937890335.1 uncultured Pseudomonadota bacterium
ATCGAGGGCCGCCTGGGACTCCACCTCCTGGAGGAGAACTACGTCCGCGTTGAGCTCGAGGATCGCGGAGGCGATCGCTTCGCCGCGCGCCGCGAACTCTTCCGGACTGGGCAGCGCTTCGTAGTCGTTCCGGCTGCAGCGGCCCGTGTCGCAGCGGGTGTCGAAGTACCGTTCCACGTTCCAGGTTGCCACGGCGACGTCGACGGGCGGGAGGTCGACGGTGTCCGCTCCCACGTCTGGGGCGTCCGGTCGCAGGTCTGCGACGGACCCGGGACCCTTGTGGTCCGCCACCGTGGGGGTGCACGCGAGGCAGCCCACCAGCAGGAAAGTCGCGAGCAGGCCTTTACAAAGCGGGGTGTTGATGGTGAAATTGATAACCAATTTCAAGATGGTGGTCACTTGGCCCTCCTCGGACATACACAACCCATGGTAGCGCGAATGCAGGCACCTCGCCCGTTGCACTACACCTTGGGCGTATCCGCGTTGGGCCACGGCGTCTTTTTACTCTTGGCGTTCTTTGTGTTCAAGGCAGCCGTGGAGCCGATGCAGGTCCGCGACATCGGGGAATCCGTCCAGTTTGAGACCATCGCGATTCCGCATGCGCTCTTCGCGCCACCCCCGGCGCCTGAGCCAGAAGAGTTGCCGGCTGTAGCCCCTGTGGCACCTGAGGAAGAAGCGGCGCCGGTCGAGAAGACGGTTCGTAAGGCCGTCAAGCGCCGCAAGGTTCGCAAGCAGGTCACGGCCGAGCCGGAGATGACGGCGGCCCCGGTTGTGGAAGGTGGCGCGGACAGCAAGGTTGCGGTGCCGGCGCCGGCCGGGCCGGCGGGCGCCGTGGATGAGCCGGGGCTCGCGCGCAGTGGCGCGGCGACTGGAGACAAAGACACGTTCAGCAAGGTGCGGCAGAAGCTGCCGGTGGCGCAGAAGGTCGTGGTCGACCGGAACGCGCTGACCCGCGGCTATGTGGGCCGGATCTCCGGGCTCCTGCGCAAGGGCAAGAAGTACCCGCGCGCGGCCCAGCGGGCGCGGGAAGAGGGCAAGGTCATCGTGGAGGTGGTCATCGATGGGTCCGGGCGCATCGTATCGGCCCGCGTGCTCACATCGTCTGGCTCACGCACGCTGGACGACGCAGCCATCGCCCATGTGAAGGCGCTCAAGAAGCTCCCGGCCCCGCCCAGTGAGCTGGGCTGGACGCGGAAGTCGTTCCGCGTTCCTTTCAACTACCGAATCCGCCGCTGACCCGCGCGGGTCGCCGTCAGGCCCCCACCCAGACACCGTGGAATGTGTGCGGCAAGTGGTGATCAAACCACGCCCGCGCCAGGACACCCTGGTCCAGATCGCGCGCGTCCAGAACCGCCGCGAAGCTGCGGTGTTCCGCGACGTCGTAGCCGTAGCAGACGAGGTATCCGTCGTCCTCAGCACGCGCGCTCGCGCGGGGGACGAACAGGGGCTCTGACGGGTATTGGTGGGCGCCAAACCCGAGTGTCTGAACTCGCCCGGTCTTCGCGTCCACTTTCGCCACTACATCCTGGAGGCCGAACGCCTGGTCGGCGTGGGCGGTCAGGTAGGTGTAGCGCGTCGGCCCGCCGAGTGTGCGCGGTGACACCTGCGGAAACTCGGCTGAGTTGTCCCAGAGTACCTCCCAGTGCAGCTGCTTCTGACTCGGGTTGATGCGCGCGCGACGAAAGTCGGATTTGATCTCGACCGTGGGTCGCCCTGCGAAGAGGTCGTCGAGGAGGATGGCGCTGTGGTAGTCGGGGTAGTAGACGAACTCGACGCAGATCTCGTCTCCCTGCTCCCACGCCGCTCCAAAGTGCCATTGGTAGAACGGCTCCACCGTGAACCGCGTGTACGCCGCCGGATCGTCGAGCGGGACAACGATGACCTCCGTCCCCTCCTCCGGCTTCCACGTCAGCTGCTCCCCGTAGGTCTTGAGCCCCAGCAGGATCGGCAGCGGGTTCATGCGCAGCGGGGGCGCAAAGAAGACGAGGTGGCGGTCGGTGGCGATGAAGTCGTGCACCATGGTGGCGCCGGCCAGCGGGATCTCGACGAGACGGCGCGCCGCGCCCTCGTCCGGCATCTCGTACACCGCCAGCCGCGTCCCCACGCCGTAGTTCACCCCAAAGTTGTAGAGGGCTCGCCGCGACGGCAGGTAGTGGGGGTGGGCTGAGAATGTCCCGCGCACGGCGCCACCGAGGTTGGACTCGCCGAGCGTCTCCAGGGTCTCGGGGCAGACCTCCGTGGGCAGCCCCTGTTCAAACAGAGCGAACAGCCTCTCCTGCCACGCAGCCACAGACGTGTTTGCGCAGTTCTTGGGCCGGCCCATGAAGCGACGGGTCCATTTGCGCGGCAGGGTCGAGTACCCCGGATAGAGTGTCTCGCCCGCCTCCCGCTCGCGCAGCAGCCCTTCAGACTGGACGACGCGCACACCTCCTGACGCGCGTCCGCCGGAGAACCGGACGCCGGACACGGCGCCGTCCCCGTCAAACCAATGTTGCACCCGCTGGCCGTGGCCGGAGAAGAGGCTCGGGCCGTTGCGGTACAGTGTGCCGTGGAGCTCGTTGGGGATGTGGCCCTCGACGACGAGCGGCTCAAAGCCGTGTTCGCGGGGCAGGTCTTCAAACATTCGAACCGTGGATGGCATTTGCATCGTATTCAACTCCCAGTAAGTTAACGCTGGTAACTTAGCATCTCGGAGCAAGAGATCAAGGGGGTCGGCTGGAAATGAGTGGTGCGACCACGCGCTGCCGCGCCTACCCACCAACCCCGTGGTGCGCTATCCTCGCCCGCATGTTGAATGCATGCAGGTGGTTGGGCGCTTGGTGTGTGTCGCTGACTTTGCTCGCGGCCGCCGTGCCCGCGTCAGGCCAGGAGCTGTCCGAGCCGACCGAGGCGCAGTTCAAGTTGTACGAAGAGGGCGCTGACGCGTTCCAGGCCGGCGACTACCGCAAAGCGGTGGACCTCTTTGAGGCCTCCTTGCACCTGGGCAAGCTCAACATCACCTACCTGAACCTGGGTCGCTCCCACTTCAAGCTCGGAGAGTGTCCGGAGGCCGCCCGCGCCTACGAGTTGGCGCGGACGGCGCCCGCCATCGCGCAGCCGAGTCCCTCAGCGGTGCGTGCCAGGGTCGACCAATACGTCGAGGATCTGGCCACGTGCCCCGGACTTGTGACCGTGCGGTGCGCCGTCCCGGACGAGCTGGAGGAGAAGCTGCTGATCTTCGTCGGTGATTCGGGACCGCATCCGTGTGGCGCACCGCCGGTGTCCATGGCTCCCGGTGAGGTCGTCGTGCGCGCCACCGGCGGCCCGAAGCCGCTGTCCAAGACGGTGACCGTTGTCGCCATGGAGGACGTGCAGGTTGTTTTCCAGGCCGACAGGGCGTCGGCAGAGGTCAAGAAGAGTCCCATCAAGCCCAAGGGGACCATTCGCCGGCGCGAAGGGAAGGTGGTGCTCAGTCAGGGAGGCTCGGACCCCACGGGCTTGTTGCTCACCGTCAGCGTCGGGACGACCGTGGCCGGGGCTTTTGAAGACCAGGTCGATGGGACAGCGCTCGGCGCTGACACCACCGGAAGCAGCTCCTTCACGGAGGCGAGCGGGTTCGTCATCGGCGGAAGCGTGGAGTACGCGTTGGTGTCCTTCTTCTCCGTAGGTGCCAGCGCCTGGTACCTGCCCACTGTAGCGCTCCAGCGGTCGAGCGGAGACACCCGTGTGGGGGCGAACGGAGACTTCGCGGAGTTCGACCTCAACGCCGTCGCACGGGTCCAGATTCCGGTGAACTTCTATAGCCTCTACTTGGTCGGAGAGGGTGGCCTGGCAGCGATCTCGCCGCCCTCCGGCGCGGACTCGGCCTTTGATACGCCGTTCCTTGGGCTGAACTACGCGCTCGGCCTTGGCGTGGTCTATGCGACCGCCCCGTCCTTGCGCATCTTCTTCGAGACGCGCTACCAGCATCTGGAGACCAGCCGGACGGTGTCGAGCGACGACTCCGATCTGACGCAGAATCTCACGGGCTCAAGGTTGCTGTTCACCCTGGGCCTCATCCTCGGAGGTTGAGAGTGAGGCTTTGTCTCCTGACGTTGTGCGCGTTGGTGCTCGCCGCCGGCTCGGCGCACGCGCAGCCGGGTGCCGCCGAGCGCGCCTGTGTGGCGGGCGATGCCGAGGCCTGCCTCCTGTTCGCGGAACAACTTCACAAGTCCGGCGATGCGACCCGCGTCAAGCGCGCGCAGGAGCTGTACGAAAACCTGTGCAAACGCCGGGTGGACCAGGCGTGTTTCAACCTCGCCGTGTTGTACGACGAGGCCAACGATGCCGGGCGGGCACGCCGTCTGTACGTCCGGGCGTGTCGCCGGGGCCACCAGGACGCCTGCTACAATCTGGCGGTCGTTCAGGAGAAGGAAGGAGCGGTCGGCAAAGCCTACAAGGGGTACGCCGCGGTGTGCGCGAAGGGCAACCTGGCGGGGTGTGTGACGCTTGGATTCCACTACGAATGGGGCGGTGAGGAGCTGCCGCGGGACGAGACGCGTGCCGCGGAGCTGTACCGCCAGGCCTGCGACGGGGACGATGGCCTTGGCTGTACCAGCCTGGCGTCCATGTACGCCGATGGGCGCGGTGTGTCGGCAGACCTGGTCCAGGCGCGGGCCCTCCACCACAAGAGCTGCCAGTCCGGGAACATGACCGGCTGCACGAAGTTTGGAATGATGCTCGAGCGCGGCCAGGGCGGCACCGCCGACAAGAGCGCAGCGGAGTCACTCTATGTGCGCGCCTGCGAGGGCGGTGTGCGCATGGCGTGCGACCTGAAACAGCAGGAGACGAAGAAATGACGGAACGTCTGTGTACACGGAGCTGGACACTCGCGTTGGGGTTGACGATTTGGGCGACGGCCCTGGCTGGCTGCGCCAGCGTG
>CALBXO010000510.1 GCA_937890335.1 uncultured Pseudomonadota bacterium
GGGCAGTTGTCACAGATGTTGCCCACATTGTCGGCATCCATGTCCTCCTGGCCGGGGTTGGCCAGTTCAGGACACACGTCGCAGGCGTCGCCAAGACCGTCCTCATCGGTGTCGAGCTGATCGTTGTTGTGGACGGTCGGGCAGTTGTCGCCCTCGTCGGCGTGCATGTCGTTGTCGTCGTTGAAATCGCAGGCATCGCCAAGCCCGTCGTTCTCCGCATCCGCCTGGTCGGCGTTCGGAACCTCCGTGCAGTTGTCGCAGGCGTCGCCAACCCCGTCGAAGTCCAGGTCGTCCTGGTCCGCGTTCTCGTCGAGGATGCAGTTGTCGTCGATGTCGGGGATGCCGTCGTTGTCGTCATCCGTGTCGATGGAGTCGAAGAGGCCATCACCGTCGGTGTCGAACTCACATTTCTCCTCGCCTTCCTGACACGGGATTACGTCACCCTCGCGGATGAGGAAGCGCCAGACGCCAGGATCGCCCACGTTGGAGTTCTCGCAGACCGTGATGACCTCGTCGGTGAAGCTGACATCCAGCGCCAGGAAGTTCCCCTGGTCGCCGGCGTCAAATCCCACCTGCGCCGGGTCACCACCAAAGCCATTCCGGCCGCCGGACGCGTCGCCCGTGGTCCACTCGCAGCGGGCGTAGCGGTACTCGACGTCAAAGTCGCCGGGCGCCGCGCGCGTTGCCTGCGTCAACACCAGCTGGAAGTCCATCCGCAGGTCGTTGTGCCGGCTGAAGTAGCCCACCTGGTGCCAGGTCACGATCATCTGGCTCGGTCCAAACCACCAATAGACCAGGTTTTCACCCGACATCGGCGGAATCCCATCCGTCTGGTTCCGCGTGTCTACATCGCCCCAATACGGCGCGATCATGGGCTGGTTGGCGATGGGGAACGGCCGCGGCGTGTAGTTGAACACAGCGCCGTTGAACGTGATGTTGCCGTTGTTGTTGACGTAGACCGTCTCGTGGACCGTCCCGAAGAAGTTCAAACCCAGCGGGAAACTCTGGAGCAGGTCCAGCGGCTGGCTCGAACCGTCGTCATTGGGCGCGAGGATGAACGGGCCGTAATCCGCTGGACCTCCCAGCCCCTCGTACAAGAACGCCTCAGCGCTCGCGTCCCTGGGAGTCGTCACCGACGCGAACAAAACAATGAGGACGCCAGCGGTCAACCTGGCGACATTCGATCTGGACATGACCTATCTCCTGCGAAGTGTGGGCACCTTGGAGGCGCGGGCGCGCCGGACACCACGGTATTGACGCCCCTACCCGAAGTCAACTCGTGACACCGCGCGTCGAGCGCGGGCCCAGGTGGATGCGCTCGAGACTGTACGCGCGTTCGGCCCCAATCCGAAGCCGCAGCGCGTGGCGTTCCGAGTGAAAGCCCTGCCGTCCCGCCGCGCCGGGGTTGAGCCAGACGCAGCCATCCACGCGCCCGACCACGGGGACGTGACTGTGTCCACAGATGAACAGGTCCAGCCGTTCGCGCCGGATGAAGGCGCGCGCCTGCCGGTTGGGACGCTTGGGTTGCCCAGCGATGTGCAGAAGACCGATGCGCAGGCCACCGAGCTCGACGACCTCTTCCTCCGGCAGGTGCCGAAGTTCCCGGCCGTCGATGTTGCCGTACACCGCCCGCACCGGGGCGATCTGTTCCATCGCCTCCAGTACCGCGGTGTCGCCGATGTTGCCGGCATGCAGGATCACCTCAGCGTCCTCAAACAGGGTCGCGAATTGCGGGTCCAGCCAGCCGTGGGTGTCGCTGAGAATCCCGACGATCCGCTCAGTCATCCAGCGTCTCCGGGTTCTCCAACGCCTCCCGCACGACCTTCGCCAGCACGCCGCCCTGGAACCCATCGATGAAACGGTGGTCGATGGTCGCGGTGATCGTCATCTGCTGCCGGATCACGATCTCCCCTTCGACCACGGTCGGACGCGGCTTGACCGCACCCACGAGGACGTAGACCGGGACACGCGCGAACGGCGTCGGCGGCACAAACCCCTCGTCCAGACCAAACATGCCCACGCTGGTGACGATGGCGCTGCCAAACGGAAAGCCCTCGAGCCCCAGGGCCGGAATGTTGATGCCCAATGCGCCCGTCAACCACCCCACGGCCGAGATCATCGGGCGAATGATCCACGTGGGCAGCATCTTGAGCGTGCCCTTGCTCTTCTCGAAGTTCTCGTCCTTTCCCTCGCGCAGCTTGAGCGCGAGCCCGCCAAGCTCCCCCGCGATCGCGCTGACGCCTTTCTTGTCCGCGTCGGCGACCTTCGCCTTTGCGAGGTCCGAGCCACCGTCCAGGACCACCAGGAAGGTGACGCTGACGTTGTCGTGGGGCACAAAACGCCCCCATGCGATGCGGCCATTGAGGCCGGGTGCCGCCGCCAACGCCTTCGCCACAGCCTTGCCGACAGCGTGGGTCACGGTGACCTTCACCCCCGTGCGTTCCCGCTCCTTTTCAATCCAGTCCAGGAGCGCGTCCGCGTCGACGGTCAGCTTGCCATAGATGTTTCCTTCGCGCGGGGCAGACCACGTCGCAATGGCGAGTTTGCGCCGGGTTGTCATCTTACTCATCGGTCGTCCTCATGTCTGGCTCCGGCACCAATGCGAACGCCGCATCCAGTCCAGCAACCTCGTCACCATCGAGTTCGCGCACGCACCTCGGCGTCAACTCACCCAGCCCGACTGGCCCGATCGACTGCCGTCTGAGCTTCACGATCTGATACCCCGCCTTCCGGCACATGCGCCGAACCTGCCGAAACTTCCCTTCCGTCAGGATGACCTCGATCCAGGTGGCCCGCGTTCGGAACACCACGATGCGCGTCGGCGACGGGCGCGACGTGAAGTCGCCCAGGTCCATGCCCTCGCGCATGGCGGCCAGACCGGGGTCCGCCTCGTCGAGGTGGCCTCGAACCTTCACGTGGTAGACCTTCGGCAGGTGGGACTCCGGGTGAAGAATCCTGCGGCCCAGAGCGCCGTCGTTCGTCCACAGGAGAAGTCCCTCCGTGTTGTAGTCGAGTCGCCCCACGGGGAAGACATAGGGCGCGTCCTTCGGCAGGTAGCGCGCCAGATCCTCGGGGGTCGTCAGATGCTTCTTGGGCTTGTGCATCGCATACACAACCCGGCGGGCACCTTCGCCGACGGGATCGCCGTCGACCGCTACGACAGCCCCCTCGACCACGGGCTCAGCGAACCGCCGCGCCACCTCACCGTCCAGCGTCACGCGCCCCTCGGTGATCCAGGTGCGGACGTCGGCCTTGGAACCAGCGCCGCGACGCTGAAGCCACTTCTGCAAAGGCTCGCTCAGACAGCCACCTTGCGCGCCTACGCGCGCGCGAGTAGAGTTCGCCGCCCAGATGAACACGAAAACACACCGTGAGCAACGCACCTGCCGGGGTTTCCTCGCCCTCGCCGCCGCGCTCCTTGCCGCCAGTTGCGCCACGCCTCCGCCGGCCATCGGGCCCGCAGCCGAGGCGCCACCCGCAGCTGCGTCCCCGGAGGTCGCCGCGGGCATCGACACGGCCGCGGACCCGTGCCAGGACTCGTACGCCTGCGGCTCATGGCGCACGAACACGGAGCTGCTCGGTGACCGGTCTCGATACGGCCGGTTCGCGGAGCCGGAGCAGACTCCGATGAACCCGACCGACCGCTGCGAGGTGTGGTGAAGTGGCTGTTGTGATGTCAGAACTGGATACCGTGATCGAGCAGTACGCCGCCGCCCTCGAGGAAGAGGGCGTGGACTACGAGGTCGGCGAGGACGGCAGCCTTATCTACGTCTTTGCCGACACTGAGGCCGGGCGCTGCGAAGGTTTCATCGTCGTCGACGAGTTTGTCGCTGCCCAGGTCGGCGACGAGTTCGAGGCCTTGGCCCTCGCCTTCTGCGAGGTCTTCTTCGTGCTGCCCACGGAGTCCTGGCCCGTGGCTGCAAACCCCGGTCCCCTTCTCGAGTTCCTCGTCCGGCTCAACGAGAGCCACCGCATCGGCAGCTACGAGCTCCACATCGAGGAGAACGAACTCCGCTTCCGCATCTACCAGACGTTCGACACCACCGAGCCCCTGTCCACCGACCAGCTGCTGCTACCGCTCTACGAGGCGGTGCGCGCCATCGACCTCCATTGGGAGTTTTTCACGATGGTCATGCGGGATCAGTACGACCCGGCCCACGCCATCGCTGAATTCTACGCGCGCGAGTGTTTTGACGATGAGGACGGGCTCAACGAAGAGCTCGTCAGCAGGGCCGGTGAACTGTTCGACATCGCTCGCGACCGCTACCGCGCAACGGGCCACGATGAGCTGGCCGAGACCATCACCGTGCGGCTCCAGGAGCTCACCCGTGCGGCGGGCCAGGCGGTCGCCAAAGCGATGGTCTGAGTTCACCTGGCGACGCAGCCGCAGGAGACTGCGGCTTCCAGCTACCTACTCCTCACAGGCGTCGCCAATCCCATTCTCGTTCAGGTCCAGCTGGTCCGGATTGGTGACCGTCGGGCAGTTGTCGCAGGCGTCGCCGTAGATGTCGCCGCCCTCCACGCGCGTCGTAAACTGAAGGCCGCTGTTGCTGGCGGACCAGTTCGCGGCATTGCGCCCGTCCAGGGTCAGGCCCGCGGTACCGTTTGAGTTCTCGATGCCCTGCGTGTGGTTTCCGCCGTCCGATGTGCAGGTGCGGCAATGCACCTCCATTTCGCCGGTGCCTTCTTTGAGCACAATCTGGAACGAGGCAGGGTTGCCTCCACCAAAGTGCGCCACGCCATCAAACATCACGATGAACTCCCGGTTGGGCGCGACACCGCTGGCGCCGTAGCGGATGGACCCTCCGCTGCGCGGGTTGAGGTCCTCCCAATACCCTGCCACCAGATGATTCGGGGCTCCGCTCGAGGGAAGTCGTTGGCCTGAGCAACACCCGCTGGAGGTGTTGTCGGCGAAGGTGATGAACCCGTTGGAGGAGATCCGCAACCGGCTGACACCCTCTCCGTAGAACTGCGACGTGAAACCCATCTCGAAGAACTCGGAGACCTGGTCGTCGCTCAGACTGACCGTCATGCCGGGGTTGGGACGGAAGACGTAGGGAATCTCCGACACCTCGGCGACGACGCCCGCATCCGTGTTCTCCTGACCTGGGTTGGCAATGCTCGGGCAGTTGTCCAGCACGTCGAGCACCCCGTCCCCGTCGACGTCAGTCTCGCAATCATCCCCGACCTGGTCGTTGTCCGCATCCGTCTGCTCCGGATTGAACACGTCGGGACAGTTGTCACAAACGTCACCAACGCCGTCGTCGTCGAGATCCTCCTGACCCGGATTGACCACAATCACGCAATTATCCACCTCGGACAGCACGCCATCGTTGTCACTGTCCGCGTCACAGGCGTCGCCCTCGCCGTCGTTGTCCACGTCGGATTGATCGGTGTTCGGGTCCTCGAGACAGTTGTCGCAATGGTCGCCAATCAGGTCCTCGTCCAGGTCCTCCTGGCCGGGGTTGAAGATCGCCGGGCAGACGTCGCACGCGTCGCCAAAGTCATCGTCGTCGCTGTCGACCTGGTCGGCGTTTGCGTGGTCCGGGCAGTTGTCGCAGAGGTCGCCGAGATTGTCGTTGTCGTCGTCACTCTGCAGGGGGTTGTTCACCTCTGGGCAATTGTCACAGACGTCCCCGTGGCGATCGAAATCGGAGTCCACAGGCTCACCGGGCACATTGGGACAGGTGTCGCAGGCGTCTCCCAGCGAGTCCCGATCCTGGTCGCGCTGGTCTTCATTCTGGTCCAGGAAGCAGTTGTCACAGAGGTCGCCAACGCCGTCGAAGTCAGCGTCGCGTTGCGCCGCGTTCCGAATCGAGACGCAGTTGTCGCACGCGTCCCCAACGCCATCTCCCCCGTCGCCGCCGGTGCGGAAGAGCACGCCACTCTGCGACAGGCTGAAACTGGCCGCGCTGCGCCCCTCGATGAAGGCCGCCTGCGTCCCGCCGGCGTTCTCGATGCCCTGCGTATGGCGGCCGCCGTCTGTGTTGCACGTCTGGCAGTGCACCTCGGCCGAGCCGTCGCGCTCGCTCAGGACAATCTGGAACGTCACGCCCTCCTGTCCGCCCAGGTGGCGAATCTGGTCGAACATCACGATGAACTCGCGCCGCGGTGCCACCCCGCTCACACCGTATCTGATGGCCCCGCCAGCTGGGGGGAACAGGTCCTCCCAATAGCCGGCGACGAGGTTGTTGGGCGCCGCAGTAGACGGCAGCGGCTGCCCCGAACAGCAGCCGCTGGACCCGTTGTCGTCAAAGGTGATGAAGCCGTTGGCCGAGATGCGAATCTGGCTGTACGACTCGCCGTAGAACCGGAAGTTGAAGCCGAGAGGGATCAGCCCGGAGACCTGATCGTCGCTCAGTGTGACGGTCTGCCCTGGGGCGTCTCGCATGCGGAACGGAATCACCGTCGCCGTACCCTCGATCGCCCCGTCGCTGTCGAATTGCTCGGGGTTCGCCACCTCGGCGCAATTGTCACAGACATCGCCGAGCCCATCTTCGTCCCGGTCGCTCTGGTCGGGGTTCCGGATCGTCCGACAATTGTCGTCCACATCGAGGATTCCGTCTCGGTCCGAGTCCTCGCACGCGTCGCCGCGACCGTCCTCGTCCGCGTCCTCCTGCTCGGGATTGCCGAGGTCCACGCAGTTGTCGCAAGCGTCTCCAACCAGGTCCCCGTCCACATCCGACTGGTCAAAATTGGGCGTCACCGCGCAGATGTCGCACGCGTCGCCCACCTGGTCGCCGTCCGTGTCCGTCTGCTCGGGGTCCGCAACGGTCTCGCAGAGGTCGCAGGCGTCACCGACGAGATCCTCGTCCTGGTCCAGCTGCTCCGGGTCGGGCACGACCAGACAGATGTCGCAGAGGTCTCCCACGCCGTCGCGGTCCAGGTCGGCTTGATCCGGGTTGATCAGCGCCGCGCAATTGTCGCAGGCGTCGCCGACTGCGTCCTCATCCGTGTCGGTCTGGTCCCGGTTGCGAACGTCCGGGCAGTTGTCGCACGTGTTGCCGAGTCCATCCTCGTCCGTGTCGCGTTGGGAAGGGTTGCTGACGACGACACAATTGTCGCAGACGTTCCCAAACCCGTCCTCGTCCACATCAGACTGGGACTCATTGGTCAGCTCAGGACAGTTGTCGCACGCGTCACCGAAGGGGTCCCGGTCCGAGTTGAGCTGATCCGGGTTGGCGTCCGTGGGGCAGTTGTCCAAGGAGTCGATGACCCCGTCGTCATCCGCGTCGGGACATGCGTCGCCCTTGCCATCGCCGTCCGTGTCCATCTGGTCCGTGTTCGCGACGGAGGGACAATTGTCGCACGCGTCGCCCAGGGAGTCGGCGTCGGCATCGCGCTGGTCGTCGTTGGCCGCAGACCGGCAGTTGTCACATACGTCGCCGACTCCATCGAGGTCGCCGTCGGTCTGACTGCGGTTGGAATCGAGCGCGCAATTGTCGCAGACGTTCCCGAATCCATCCTGGTCGCTGTCCGACTGGTCTGCGTTGGCGGTGTCCCGGCAGTTGTCACAGCTGTCGCCGATCCCGTCGCCGTCCGCGTCGGCCTGGCCCGCGTTGCTCACGGCGAGGCAGTTGTCACAGGCGTTGCCGACGCCGTCGCCATCGCGGTCTTCCTGGCCGGAGTTCACCACGGCGGGGCAATTGTCGGCGTCATCGGCGACCCCGTCACCGTCCCCGTCGACCACCACAGGCGCGTCAGGCTCTGCGTCGGGCCCGGTCAGATCCGGCTCGCCCAGGTCCGTGCCGGCGTCGCTCTCCACAACGGGCGAGTCCTTGACGTCGTCCGTGCACGCCCCAAGCCCGCCGCAGAGCAGCAGCGCGAGCGCCATCAGGCGGATCGCTCGATTCATGTGTTCACTCCGTGAAATACCAGCGACAGGGTAGCCCAACGCGGGCGCGCAGCAAAACGCCCGGGTGCCAATGTCGGCCCGAACACCGCTACCGGCGCAGGACGAGGCGCCACAGACCGGCGCGGGGCGATGAAATCGAGCACCCGGCGGCGTCGGCCTCGGCGGCGGACGGCTCGATCACCGGCTGGCCAAGGCCCCCGCTCGGCGTCGCATCAAACGGATCGTCAATCCCGTCGTTGTCGTCATCCGGGTCGCAAATGTCCCCCAATCCGTCACCGTCGAGATCCGACGAGATGCCGGGGAACAGCGGACAGTTGTCCAGCTCGTCGGCCAGTCCATCGTTGTCGTCGTCGGGGTCGCATTCATCGCCGAGGCCGTCGCCGTCCGTGTCCAGCTGGTTCGAGTTCTGTACATCGGGGCAGCTGTCCACCTCGTCCAGCACGCCATCCTCGTCCCGGTCACCGCCGACCAGGATGGTCCACGTCAGCTCCGTGCTCGCGCCGTCGCCGTCCGAGGCGATGAGCGTCACCTGCGCCGACTCGATCCCAACACCCGGTGTCCAGCGGATCTGGCCATTCTCAAAAACCATCCCGTCGGGGCTGGCAACGATCTCGACAACTACGGGGTCGGCAGGCCCGGCAGGATCGGACGCGCGCCCGTCGAACCGGTAGACGAATCCCGTGCGCGCCGTCCGCTCCGGCTCGTGGAGGAAAACCGGCGCCAGGTTCTCAATCCGTACCGTAGCGTCGATCCGCGTCTCAGCGCCGAACGCATCCGTGGCCACGACGGAGACGGCCACCACCGCGTCACCATCCGGCGCGCGCAAGACGGCGAAAGGGCCGACGGAGAGCTCACCGTCCACCTCCCACACGACGGTGACCGTGTCGTCTTCCGGGTCCTCGACCTGCGCCGACAGCATCTGCGACGTGCCCTCCCCCACCGTCTCCGGGATGTCCACGGTCAATTGGGGTGCACCGGCGATATCGTTGATCAGCGCAATCTGATGCCCGACGAAGCTGTCGCC
>CALBXO010000511.1 GCA_937890335.1 uncultured Pseudomonadota bacterium
CGAACAACGGCAACAACGGCACGAACAACGGCACAATGGGATTGCCCGAGCCGGAGCGCCACCGGCCGCAGGCCCTGGTCTGCGATGATGTCCGGCCCGAGTGGGAAGATCCGGGACCCGACGGCGGCCCCGAGTGCGAGACCCACGCCGACTGCGCCGATGGCGAGAACGGGCGGTGCTTCCAGGGTCGCGGCGGCAACTACTGCGACTACGACAATTGCTTCGCCGCGGACGACTGCGACGGCGGCTGCTTCTGCGGCGAGGAGCGCGGCGGGAACCGGTGTTTGAACAACGGAAACTGCGGCACGAATGAGGAGTGCGGCGAAGGCGGCTGGTGCTCACCCTCCTTCGGCGACTGCGGCAGCTACTCGGGTTTCATCGCGTACTACTGCCGCACGGGCAAAGACGAGTGCCTCAACGACTCCGACTGCGCCGGCCCCAACGGCTTTGGCTACTGCGCCTACAACGAGACCGCTGGCCACTGGGCCTGCTCGCAGTCCGAGTGTGATGGCTGACACCGGCAGCGCTCTCCGGCGAGGGCATTGGTGGGTCGGTTTGCGCGGCCCCACTGCCGGATTCTGCAGGCTGCTGGTGCTGTTGTCGGTAGCTGTGGTGGGACTTGGAGGCTGTAGCGACGCAGCCAGCGACCCCGACCTGGACGCCGGCGATCGCTACGTGCGCTCCGCCGCGTACCGTCGCGCGGTCCTGGAGCAGTCCCTCGTCAACCCAGCCAACACGTACTCGTCCCTCCGGCTCGCCTCCTACCACGAAGAGCGCTGGGGCGCCCTGCCGGCCTACAACCCCGAGACCGCTCGAATCACGGGCGCAGCCACGACCGGGCAGGACTTTGCCCGGCTCGAGATCGCAGGGGTTCCCTGGGAGCGGGACGCGCTGATCGAGCTGGGGCGCCAGGCGTTCAAGCGCTACCCGCTCAGGCCCCGGGTCACGCTGGGCCCCCTGGCCGCCGAGCCCGAGCGCTACGGCGGGCTCGTGCAGGACGGGCAGCACGCCGGCCTTGTGTGGACGGTTGTCGCCGACGGCCGCGCGGTCCCCTCCAACACCTGCGCTACCTGCCATGTGGCTTCGGTGGGTGGGCGTTGGGTGGTCGGCGCGGCCAATGCGGAGCTGGATATGGGGGCTGCGACTGGCGCCGCGCTTGAACCTGCTGTGGACCGCGGCTGGGGCGCTGGGCGGGTCGACGTCACCTCGGATGGGGTCGACAACCCGGTCACCACCCCGGACATCCGGCCCGTAAAGTACCAGACGCACCTGCATCGAGCCGGCACCGTGAGAAACGGGCTCATCGCCCTGGCCATCCGGCTGGAGACGCTGTTCATCACCTCTCACGGCGAGGTCATTCGGCCTCCGCGCAAGCTGATGTTCGCCCTGGCTCTGTACCTGCACTCCTTGGCGCGCGAGCCCGTCGCTGACGATGGGCATCCGGGTGCTTCCGTGTTCCGCGAACGCTGCGCCGGCTGCCACGGGGACGACGGCGTGCCCGGCCCTCCGGTCCCGTTGGACGCAGTGGGTACCGACGACACGGTCGCTCGCAGTCCCGAACGTCAGACGGGCCTGTGGCGGGTGCCCTCGCTGGTCGGTGTGGGCGATCGCGGCGCGCTGACTGCCAGCGGCGCGTTCCGCAGCCTGGAGGCGCTGCTGGAGCCCGACCGAGAGGGCGGCCACCTGTTCACGCAAGGCCTCGACGCGGCGCAGCGCGACGCCCTCCTCGACTATCTCAGGACGTACTGAAAACGAGTTGTGCGGGTTGAAACGCGCTGTGCGGGTTGGAGGTGCGCCGGCCACTGGCCGTCACGGGACTAGTTGGGGACGCAGGCGGTGCGGACGGCGTCGCTGTCGCCAAAGCGGCCCGTCTCCGTGCAGCCGGTGCCGAGCGGACACTCGTCGTCGCGGCTGCACTGGGCCACACAGATGCCGCCCTCTTCCATGGACGATTCTGGGGCCTTGACGCAGAAGGTTGTCGCCTGGGTCTGGTCGCCGTCCGCGCACATGCGCTCGCAAGGGGTGGTGCAGATGCCTGCGGGTCCGCCGCTGACCGGTGTGCACAGGCCCGTGTCGCACTCGGCGTCGGCCAGACATTTGTCGCCGACCCAGCCGCCTGACCCTGGCACGCAGACCTCCGCGGTCCGGGCCGGGTTGGAGGGCCGCTGGCCCACTGCGGACACAAAGTCGTCGTAGCGGTCACAGGCGTTGTTGACCTCCACT
Source organism: uncultured Pseudomonadota bacterium (assembly GCA_937890335.1). Taxonomy (GTDB): domain Bacteria; phylum Myxococcota_A; class Bradymonadia; order Bradymonadales; genus CALBXO01. The sequence continues at coordinate 2,224 of CALBXO010000511.1, forward strand.
GACTTGAGGGTGCAGAAGCCACCCTCGTCCCCGTCCTGCACGCAGAAAGAGGTGGGCTGGCCCTTCTTGTCGGGGCAGGTGGACGTGCAGGCCATGCTGCAATAGCCGCGCTGGCTGTACTCGTTCTTGCGGCAGATGCCGCCGTCGAAGTTGCAGTCGGAGTCCGCCACGCACTCGCTGAGCAACCATTTGTCGGCTACGTCCTGGGCGCGACCCTCGAGGCTGCGCTCCACCGCTTTCTGAAGGCGAACCGGGGCGCGGTGTCCCTGGAGCAGCGCCCAGACCTCCACCACGTCGTCCGCCTCCATGCGTACGCAGCCGTGGCTGACGTAGCCGCGGCGGAGGTTGCCGCCGTTGGCGTCGGTGAAGTTGTCGATGGGGCCGTGGATGCCGTAGACCGCGGGGCCGGGGCCGTCCAGACGGATGAAGGGCAGGCCCGCGAAGACCGGCGAGCGCCGGCCGGTGGCCGAGTCCTTCCACCACATGCGGCAGCGGTGGTTCCAGCCCCAGCGCGCGGTCTCCGCCGTGTCGTCGATGGCCGGCTCGTCAGTGCGCGTCGTGAATTCGCCCGTGGGCGTGAGGCTCAACCCGTTGCTCGGCGCGCCAGGCCCGATCGGGAAGACCCGGTCGTAGTCTCCCTGCCGGTCAAAGAGGTGGAGGGTCAGGCCATCCAGGCTGATGACGATGGCCGGGTCCTTGAGCGGCTCCAGGACGGGCACGGGCTTGCACTCCGTGGCAAAGCCCCACACGCCGTCCGCCTTCGGGTTGGTCACGCTGCCGACGGGCAGGTCCTCGCCAAAGAGCTCGTCCTCGACCGCGGGCTCCGTGCCGGGATCGTTGGTCTCGGCGCCGCAGGCAGTCAGCAGGAGTACGAACGCAAACAGGCTTGTCTTCTTCATTCCGTGTACCTCAGGCCACACCTTGTGCAAGCGCCGATCCAGTTTTCGTCCCCATTCCCGTACGTCGCGACCTCGTCACCGTCGACGTCAGTTGTGCGCGCCGAGTGGCTCCTGTAACCGGCATGGCAACTGGATTGGCCACCGGGTGTGGTCGTGGAGGGCCTGCCCGCGCCGGGGGTCAATCTGCTGCGTTCCGAGTGCCATAGAGGGCGCTGGCGGCGCTGAGTCTCTGCGCGATGGCCTCCCTGAGGGGGGCGGGCGATTTGACCTCGATCAGCGGGCCGTAGCTGAGCAGCCAGCCGCGCAATTGGCTCGTGTCCGGCACCGTGACGCGAATGGTGCCGCGGCCGCCTTCCTGCAGCTCGATCTGCTGGCCTGGCCCCAGCGGGGTCTCGGCCAGTTTGGTGACCACGGTGGCGTCGACCTCCAGCTCAAGGTCCACCGACTCGTCGATCAGGAACCCGAACTCGCCTCGGGCGATGTAGGCGTCGAGGTTGAACTCGATGGCTCTGCGCGGGCCCATCAACTCCACTGCTTCCACGCGGTGCAGCGCGAGCTGCACGACGTTGTCGTAGTCCCACAGCGCCGCGACCAAATAGAAGACATTGTCGCGACCCACCAGGGCCAGAGGGTGCGCGTCGTACTCCCTGGGGGCGTCCGCCTCGCGTTTGCGATACAGCAGCCTGACAGCGCGCTCGTCGCCCACCGCGGTGTAGATCGTCTCCAGGACCTCCGGCGCGACGTCCGGCGGGGCAAAGGGTTGGACCGGCGAGATGATACGAACTTTGTTGGGCCAGGAGGTGACGCCCCCGGCGACCTGGTCCAGGACGGCGTCGGCGCGGCGCATATGGGGCGCGAGGGCGCGCAGGGTGCTTGGCGGCATCACCGGCGCGAGGTGCTCGCGCGCCAGGCGCAGAGTCAGCGCGGCCTGCGGAGACATCGCCGGGATGTCCAGCGGGTCCGTGTCCTGCATCCACGACCAGCCAAACGGCCGGGACCGCTCGTCGCACACCAGGGGGAACACCGCGCTGAGCTTCTGGAGATCGCGCTGGACGGTCCGCGCTGTGGTGTCAAAGCCGTCGGACGCCAGCCGTTCCAGGATGCGCGCCACGTCGATCTTGCGCGGCGCCGTTGGGATGGCGCGGAGCATGGACCACTGTCGGAAGAGCGTCTGCGGGCCGTCTGTCATCGCGGGGCATTCCGGGTTTGGTTTCCCGCAAGATCTACCCCGTTTTGGGATCACTGTCGCCCACTGACAACCCGCGTGCGCCCAGGAGTCGGTCACGGGACCAGGTACTCGATCTCCACGTCGAGGTCGGCGAGCTCACCGTCGTCGCCTGGGGCGCGGTCTTCAATCCGGAGCGTGAAGGTGCCGCGCGCCGACTGTCCGGCAAACTGCGGATAGTCCCGGTCGTCGAAGTTGATGTCGCCGCCGGTGAACGGGAGCCGGTCGTCGTCTTCGCCGCCGTCACCGCCGTTCTCGTCCCCCTGACGGTTCCACAGCACGGCCAGCGTCTCGCCGTTCCAGGCGCCTGTGACAACGAGATCGCGCAGGAAGGTGTGGTTGATGTCCAGATCGCGCACGCGCAGGTTGCGGATGAGCGCCCCCTCGGGAAGGTCAAAGACCAGGTCGACCTCGACGACGCCAGGCTCACCGTCGGACCAATCGGGAATGGCGACGACGCGGTCCAGGAT
>CALBXO010000512.1 GCA_937890335.1 uncultured Pseudomonadota bacterium
CGCGTGGGAGCAGCTCAAACGCGCGCTGCGCAGCGGCAGCGTGCGCGCCGCGAGCCTGCGACGACTGCTCAACGAAGACGGCGCGGTGACCCTGGAGCCGCACTCCATCCCACTCGACCTCAAGGTCGTGCTGGTGGGTGAGCGATCGCTGTACTACACGCTCAACGAGCAGGACCCGGACTTCCCGCAGCTGTTCAAGATCGCGGCTGACTTTGATGAGACACTGCCGCGAACACCCGAAAACGTGTCGCTGTACGCGCGTCTGGTAGGGACGCTCGCGCGCAAGAACGACCTGCGCCCGCTGTCAGCAGACGCCGTCGCACGCATTGTAGAGCACGCGGCGCGGCGCTCGGGGCACCGCGAGGAGCTCACGATGCACATCGCAAGCACCTCGGACTTGCTGCGAGAAGCAGACCATCACGCGCGCGTGCGCGAGGCGAGCCGCACCGAAGCGGAGGATGTGGAGGCGGCGCTGGCGTCGTTGCACGACCGCCACGACAGGGTTCGCGAGCGCTCCGAGCTGTCGGTGGCCCGAGGCGAGATCCTCCTGTCCACATCCGGCGCGGCCGTCGGACAGGTCAACGGGCTGAGCGTGATCTCGTTCGGGCCGGTGGAGTTTGGGCGCCCGTCCCGGATCACGGCTGCGTGGCGCGTCGGCGCCGGCGAAGTGGTGGACATCGAGCGGGAGGTGCACCTGGGGGGGGCGTTGCACAGCAAGGGTGTGCTCATCCTCACCGGGTACCTCGGCGAGCGGTACGGGCAGGCCCGGCCGCTGGCCCTGACGGCGAGCATCGTGATGGAGCAGAACTACGGCGGTGTGGACGGGGACAGCGCCTCCGTCGCGGAGCTGTGTGCGCTGCTGAGCTCGCTGGCGGGCATCCCCATTCAGCAGGGCATCGCCATCACGGGTTCGGTGAACCAACACGGGCAGGTGCAGGCCATCGGTGGGGTGAACACCAAGATCGAAGGCTTCTTTGACCTGTGTGCGCGCCGCGGGCTCGACGGCAAACAGGGGTGCGTCATCCCGCAGGCGAACACGCCGGGTTTGATGCTCCGCCCGGACGTCGTGGAGGCCTGCAAGGCGGGTCGGTTCTCCGTCTGGGCGGTCGCGACGGTGGACGAAGCGGTCTCGGTCCTCACGGGACACCCCGCACCGGCGGTCCACGTTGGCGTGGACACGACGCTGGAGGCGGCGGCACAGTCCGCCAAACGTTGGCGGGTTTGACCGCCGACTTGCGGGGCAGCCGGGCACTCGCCACACTCGGACTTGTTTTGACGGGATGGTTCAGGTCAGTGGTGGGTCCGCCGCGGCCCCTGGTGGGGGTCTTCTTCACGTTTGTGCTCACCGCCGGCTGCAGCCTCGGTGGCATCGATGGTGCGTTCGTCGCGCCCACGGGCGACGTGGACACGGGTTTGGCAGACGCCGCCGATGTCGGGCCCGACGCGGAGCGCAAGGGCGTCCCCCGCGACGGGCTGCCCGACGACGTGGCGTGTCTCGATCCGGACGACTGCTACCCGACGGAAGGCTGCGAGGACTTTGTCTGCACGGAGCCCGTGGGCAATTGCAGAGCCGACCGCGACTGCCTGTTCGGGCCCGCGTGCCACACGGTGGGCGAGTGCATCGACCAAACGTGTCACTATGAACCGCTCGCGGCCGGGGCGCCCTGTGCGGAGCCCGACGAATGCACGGTGGGCAGCGTCTGCAATGAGGCTCTGGAGTGCGTGCGCGGCGAGTCCGCATGCGAGCTACCCGCGCCAGTGTGTGATCTGGAGCGTGCGACCATGGTTGTGCCGGTGGGTGTCGCCGATTGCTCCGGTGGCGAGGACCCCTGCGTCTTCTACTACGTGGGCATCCATTGTCCGAGCTGTGACGCCGGGATCTGCCTGTGTGACACGGAGTGCCCGCCCAAGGGGGGGGCTGCTCGCTCGGGACTTGCGGCGGCACCGCCTGTGAGTACATGGACCTTCCCGACGGGGCGCCCTGCGACGGCGGCCACTGCGCCTCGGGAGAATGCCGGGAATGTGTGACCGCGTTCGATTGCGTCAGCGAAGACATGTGTCAGTCTGGTGTCTGCGACGCGGCGGGTCAGTGCTCCTTCACCCAGGCGACCGACGGAATGGCTTGCCAGACTGATGCGTTTGAGGGGACCTGCCAGGAGGGACGCTGCGTGGGGTGCCTGTCGGACACGGACTGCACGGAGCCGGCGCGTCCGGTATGCGTGGACGATGTGTGCGTGTCGTGCCGCGTCCCGGCAGACTGCGAGGATGGGGCGATGGCATGCACCGAGGGTCGATGTCTGTACTGTGACTCGGCGTCGGACTGCGACGACCAGGACCCGTGCACATTCGATTACTGCGCGCGGCAGGTCGCACAGTGCCGGCACCCACTGTATGAAGATTGTGTGCCGTGAGCGTCGTGGTCGCGAGGGAGTTCTGGATGGCGTACAGCTTCCTTCGGAGGGGTGGATCGTGATGGCGTTGAGATTCTGCGGGGTCTTGGTGGGCGCGACATTGGCGCTTGTGGCGCTTCAGGGCTGCAAGGACGACGCAGCCCTGGACACCGCAGGCCTCCAGGATCGCGACGAGACAGCGCCCGCGGTTCGGTTCCTGCGGCCAATGGCGGGTGATGTGGTGACCGGTCGGATCGACGTGGAGGTCAACGCGGAGGACGCGTTCGAGGTCTCCTCGTTGGAGCTGCGACTCGACGGTGACAGCGTCAGTTTGAGCACGGGGGCGCCCCCTTGGATCTGGAGCTGGGACACGGCAGCGTCGGGTCCGGGGGTCCACACGCTCACCGCGCGCGTGTCGGACGCAGCCGGGAACGAAGGTGTCGAGAGCATCGAAGTCACAGTGGTGGCTGAGGTCTGCGCAGGGGGCGATTGCCCGCCCAGCGAGGTCTTCTGGGTCCGACCGGAGTCTGGCCCCGTGACCGGCGTCGTCGTGCTGGAGGCGGCGGCCATCGACGATCGTGGGATCGAAGAGATTCGCTATTTCGTGGACGGTGCCGAGGTCGGGCGCACAACGGGCCCCTTCGATCTCGAATGGGACAGCGCCCGGGTCGAAGAGGGCGCGCACACCCTCAGCGCAGTGGCCGCGGACACCGCCGGGCAGGCATTGGCCGCTGACCTGGAGATTCTCGTGGACCGCAGCGGACCCGACGTGCGTCTCGCGCGGCCCGATGGGGTCGACGTGGTCCACGATGCCATCGCATTCCAGGCGACGGTCTCCGACGCCAGCGGGGTTGAGCGCGTGGAGGTACAGGTCCTGGACACCGTGCTGGCCACGTTTACCGATGTGGGGGATTCGGTCTCGGGCCGGGTCTCGGCCGAGGCGCTCGAGGCGGGCTCGTACTCACTGCTCGTGACCGCGTGGGACACGCTGGAGATCCAGGGTCGCGACGAGCGGACGTTCGTCGTGGATCGCCCCCCGACGGTCGAGATCGTTTCGCCAACTGAGGGGGAGACGATCACCAACATCACCCTCGTGGAGGTGCGGGCCGAAGACGATGTACAGCTGCAGGAGGTGCGACTTTTCGACGGCGAAGTGGACCTCGGCGAAGTGGAAGGCAGCTTGCGTTGGGACCCGGGGTTTGGCCGCGGAGCCCGCGTGCTCACGGCCCGCGCGACCGACCTGCGTGGCCAGTCTGTGGAGTTCGGGATCACGGTG
>CALBXO010000513.1 GCA_937890335.1 uncultured Pseudomonadota bacterium
CACCCCGCGTTCGGGGGTCTGCGTGGCGCCTCCGTCCACGTTGGTCTACGTATGGGGCAAGAGCACGAGCGCGTCGGACATTGGGCGGGGGATGCTCCTGGCCGGTTGTGAGTACGGGATGCACCTGGACATGAACCCGTACCACACGGGAATGGCCATGTACGATGTGCCATTGGTGGACGGCGAGCTCCCGCCGGAGGACACCAAGGGTCAGGGGCCTGTGGGCACGCAGGTGGACATTGCCAGCCACCTGATGGCGTTTGATGAACACCGGTACGTGGCCCGCGAGGTCAAGGACTTCTTCTACCTCCTGCGCCGGCGTCTCCTGCCCGACCGGGTAGGGCCACCGCCGCCGGGAATGTCGCCGTGGTCGAGCAAGGGGATGCCGCTGGCGCACGGTCTGGCTCCACTGGCCATGGTCAGTCGGTCGGACGATGGCGTGACGCTGTTGGCGGTCGATCGGCAGATGGTCCCGGGCGAGGAGGAGGTGGTAGGCGCCGTGCGCGCCGCGTACAGGCCGGCGGTCGGCGGGCCGGTGGCGCTGCTGCGCCAAGGCGCGTGGGTGAAGGAACCTCCGCGCGGCACGGGGCAGGTGGTTCGCGGCGTCACAAAGGAGGGGGATCACATCCTCGTGGCTTGCGACGGCTGCGGCCTCAACCGCCTGATGGAAGTCCTCGGCCCGGTGCCATTGGTGCGGGCGGATGTGGTGGGATCAGGGCGCCTGGCCGTGGAGGGACGCGATGCCACGCGGTGGCAGTCCGTGGCGCAGGCCCCGTATCCCGACGAGCACCCGCAGTGGCTCACCTTCGTCCCTTCTGCGGTCGTAGCCCCCTTGGATACCACTGACTTTACGCCGTAGTGGTCGGGCTCCCTGACGTTTTTGCATCGTGGCTCCCGCGCGTGCTATAGGTGCGCGCGAATTGTAAAAGATGGGCTCGCGTACCGGTTTTGGCGCGTGGGCGACGGAGGTGACACGATGAATGCTTTGTTTGTACGCGCCCTGCTGGGCGCAACCCTTCTGATTTTTGCCGGCGCCTGCGCTGGTGGCAACGGTGGTGACGACGGAGGTACCACCGACAACAACGGCACGCCCAACAACGGCGACAACGGCGAGTGCCGGCGCGACAGCGACTGCGCGCCCTCCCAGTTCTGTGTCGAGGGCGCCTGCATGGAAGCGGCGTGCGCGCGGGACGCTGACTGCCCGCGGGGCCAGATCTGCCGGCAGGACAACGGCGAGTGCGTGACCCCGGATTGCCTGCGCTCCAGCGAGTGCGATGAGGGCGAGTTCTGCGACCCCAACGATCGCACCTGCCGCCAGGGCTGTGCCCTGCACTCGGACTGCCAGGACGGAGAGCTTTGCAACCCGAACACCCACGAGTGTGAGGCCGCCGCCAACGAGTGCGACGGCGACGACGACTGCGGCGAGCAGGAGATCTGTCAGGGCAATAAATGCATTGATGTGGAGTGTGTCGATGACCGGCACTGCGCCGACGGCGAGGTCTGCAACGCGGACACCAACAAATGCGAGGCCGCCGAGGGCGCGTGCCAGACCGACGCCGACTGCGGCGCGGACGAGAAGTGCGACACGCAGCAGGGCGTGTGTGTCCAGGTCGGCTGCGGCGATTGCCCGGACGGCCAGATCTGCAACGAAGAGACCGGCGTGTGCGGCGAGTGCTTCAAGGACGCGGACTGCGCCGAGGGCGAGGCGTGCAACCTGACCACCAATGTCTGCGAGAACCCCGAAGACCGCTGCCAGAACGACAATGACTGTGCCGACGACGAGACCTGCAACCGCGTGACCGGCGAGTGCGAGGGGCTGACGGAGTGCCAGCCGGACAGCTTCGAGCCGAACGACGCGCGCGACGCAGCCCGCGGCATCGGCGATGGCTCCTTTGAGGGGCTGCGCATCTGCGAAAACGACGAGGACTGGTTTGAGTTTGATGTGCAGGCGGGCAACGCGTTGGAGATCAACGTGGAGTTCACCCACGCCAGCGGCAACATCGACCTGGAGCTCTACGACCCGAACCAGCGCCGCTACGGTTTCGCGAGCTCCAACTCGGACAACGAGCGCATCTTCGCCGAGAACCTGCCCCTGTCCGGCGCCTACCGCCTGCGCGTGTTCGCGCTCGAGGGCGCGCGCAACGGCTACACGCTGCGCGTGACCGTGACCGAGAACATGAACCAGGAGTGCGCCGAGGACGGGTTTGAGGACAACGACCGACCGGACCAGGCGGCGGCGATCGTGCCGCGCACCTTTGAGGGTCTGGCGATCTGCCCCGGCGATCCGGACCTCTACAAGGTGCGCGTTGAGCGCGGCGAGCGGCTGCGTGTCGCGCTGACCTTCAGTCATGCTGCCGGTGACCTGGATCTGGGCATCCTCACTCCGGACGGCGAGGACACGGTCGCCCGCTCCGACAGCCGCGACGACAATGAGGAGGCAACCTCCGCCACGCTCGAGCGCGGCGGCGACTACATCATCGTGGTCCATGGAGCGACCGACGCCACCACGAACACGTACGACATGGAGGTCGAGAAACTCGGTACTCCTCCCCAGTGCACCGACGACGCCAACGAGCCGAACGACGACCGCGCCAGCGCCCGCACCTTGGCCCCCGGCATCTCGGAGGACCTGCACGTCTGCCCCGGCGACGAGGACTGGTATGCGGTGGCGCTCAACGCCGGCGACGACATCCGCGTGTCCATGGGCTTCACCCACGCTGACGGCGATCTGGACCTCCTGCTGTTCCGGCCCGGCGTGGACGCGGCCATCGCGACCAGTCGGTCGCGGACCGACGACGAGGAGGTTGGTTTCAGCGCGGTCCCGGAGTCGGGCCTGTACCTGATTCAGGTGGTGGGCGCGTCCCCGGACGCCGAGAACGACTACTTCCTGCTCATCGATCGCACGCAGGGGCAGAACGACTGCAACGACGACGCGAACGAGGAGAACGACAACCGCGAGCAGGCCCGTTTGATCGAGGAGGGGTCGCTCACCGGCTCCATCTGCCCCGGCGACGAGGACTGGTTTGCCGTTCACGTGAACGCCGGCGGCGCCATCTCGGCCCTCATCGAGTTCACCAACGCGCAGGGCAACCTGGACCTGGAGGTGCTCAACCCGCAGGGCGCGGTGGTGGGCTCCTCCACCAACGACGACGCTAACACCGAGACGGTCGAGGTGACGGAGGTCGAGCAGTCCGGGTTGTACCTGGTTCGGATCTTCGGCCCCCGCGGCGTCGAGAATGACTACGAGCTCACCGTGGTCGTGGATGCGCCCCAGGGTTGCGCGGACGACGGCGAGGAGGAGAACGACGACCTGGACAACGCGACTCTGCTCGATTTTGGCGAAGCCGCGGGCCTGACTGTCTGCCCCGAGGACGACGACTTCTACGCCGTAGAGCTCAGCGCCGGAGACGGACTGACCGCGCAGATCTTCTTTGACGACGAGGCGGGCGACCTGGACCTTCAGATCCAGGACGAGGAGGGCCGCGTGCTGGCCAGCTCAGTCTCGGTCAGCGACCACGAGGAGGCGACCGTGGGCTCCGTCCAGAACGGTGGGCTGTACTTTGTGCGCGTCTACGGTTTCCTCGGCGCCACGGGCAACTACGACTTGAACGTGGAGCGCATCGACGGCGGGACCGACTGCACCGACGACCGGCAGGAGCCCAACGACAACCGGAACCGCGCCCGCGCGTTGGCAGCCGGTGAGTATGGCAACCTCCACATCTGCGAAGGCGACGACGACTGGTACTCCATCGACGTGGAAGCCGGTGAGATCCTGGAGGTCAACCTGACCTTCGTGCACGCCGACGGTGACATCGACCTGCAGGTGCTCGACCCGAACTTCGCCGTGATC
>CALBXO010000514.1 GCA_937890335.1 uncultured Pseudomonadota bacterium
ATGAATTTGGTCGGCCGCCAGATGCGGAGCCGACGACGCAGATACAAGAGGATTGGCAATGACTGCAGGGACCACCGAGACGCATGGCGCCATCACGCAAGTGACGGGCCCCGTCGTTGATGTCGAGTTCACGGGTAACATCCCGGAGATCTACTCCGCGCTTCGCGTCACCAACCCCGCGATCGACGATCGCGAGTGGAACCTCACCCTTGAGGTCGCACAGCACCTCGGTGAGAACACGGTGCGAACCATCGCCATGGACGCGACCGACGGTCTCGTGCGTGGCATGAAAGTCGAGAACACCGGCTCTCCGATCATGATGCCGGTCGGGCAGCAGGTCCTGGGCCGCATCCTCAACGTCATCGGCGAGCCGGTCGACGAGATCACCATCTTCGACACCAAGGACGGCATCGTTCGCGGAACGCTCAAGGGCGAGACCGACGACGCCTACACCGTGGTCTGCCGTACGCAGAGCGAAGACGGGCACCTGCACAACAACAGTGTCGAGCTCAAGAAGTCGGTCGTGACGAACGTCCGTCGGCTCGAGAACGAGGCCGTTCTCCCCATCCACCGCGAGGCGCCGGAGTTTACCGAGCAGTCCACCGCGGTGGAGATGTTTGAGACCGGTATCAAGGTCGTTGACCTCCTCGCGCCCTACTCGCGCGGTGGAAAGATTGGTCTGTTTGGTGGTGCGGGCGTCGGCAAGACGGTCCTCATCATGGAGCTGATCAACAACGTCGCCCTCGAGCACGGTGGTTACTCCGTCTTCGCCGGCGTCGGTGAGCGCACCCGCGAGGGCAACGATCTCTTCTTCGAGATGATCGAGTCCAACGTTATCGATCCCGGCCAGGACTGGAAGAAGTCCAAGGCGGCGCTCGTGTACGGTCAGATGAACGAGCCCCCCGGCGCCCGCGCCCGCGTGGCCCTGAGCGCGCTGACCATCACGGAGTACTTCCGCGATGTCATGGGCCAGGACGTTCTCCTGTTCGTCGACAACATCTTCCGGTTCACGCAGGCCGGTTCCGAGGTGTCCGCCCTCCTCGGCCGTATCCCCAGCGCCGTCGGCTACCAGCCGACTCTGGCGACGGAGATGGGCCAGCTTCAGGAGCGCATCACCACCACGTCCAAGGGCTCCATCACGTCGGTCCAGGCCATCTACGTGCCCGCAGATGACCTCACGGACCCCGCCCCGGCCACGACCTTCTCGCACCTCGACGCGACGACGGTCCTCAGCCGGCGCATCGCTTCGCTGGGCATCTACCCCGCCGTGGACCCCCTGGACTCCTCCAGCCGCGTTCTCGCGCCGGAGGTTGTCGGCAAGGAGCACTACGAGGTCGCGCGCGGCGTGCAGGAGATCCTCCAGCGCTACAAGGACCTCCAGGACATCATCGCCATCCTCGGAATGGACGAGCTCAGCGAGGAGGACAAGCTGACCGTTGCGCGCGCGCGCAAGGTCGAGAAGTTCCTCAGCCAGCCGTTCCACGTCGCCGAGCAGTTCACCGGAATGAAGGGGCGCTACGTCAAGGTCAAGGAGACGATCGAGAGCTTCAAGGCCGTCATCGACGGCGAGCTCGACCACGTCCCCGAAGGCGCCTTCTACCTCAAGGGCGGTCTGGACGAAGTCTTCGAAGCCGCCAAGAAGATGGCATAGCCCCATGGCCCAGATTCAGCTGGAAATCATCACGCCTCAGGCCATCGTGCTCGAGGAGACCGTCGACGAAGTCATTCTGCCCGGCAGCGCAGGCGAGATTGGCGTGCTCCCAGGTCACCTGCCGCTGATGACCACTCTCGGCAGTGGGCGTCTCATCGCGATCTCCGCAGCTGGCCAGCGCAAGTTCGCCGTGCACGGCGGATTCGCGGAGATCCTCCCGGACAAGGTCGTCATCCTGACCGGCGCCGGCGAGAGCGTGGACGACATCGACCTGTCGCGCGCCAAAGAGGCGCTCGAGCGCGCCGAGCGGGCGATCAAGGCGGCGGAGACCAAGCCCGAGGACGAGTCCGTCGCCGAGCTGCATAGAGCAGCCCTTGAACGCGCGCGAGCCCGGATCCTGATCGCGGAAGAGGGCGAGTAGGCCGCACGTGGCCGCCGAGCTTGAGATTGTCGCCTCGCGCGTTGTAGCCGTCCGCGGTGACCTCGTCACTGTCGAGTTCAACCCGGGCGACCTCCCGCTGGCGGGCCAGCCCCTGTCCAACCACGATGCTACCCTGGAGGTTCTCCGCGCGGTGAACCCAAGCGAGGTCATCTGCGCCCTCCGCGCCGGACACGCTCCCGCGCCTGGCGAGGTCCTGGCGCGCTCCGGTGATCTCCCCGCCCCGCTCCTCGCCATGGAGAGCCCGCAGCCGCAGGGGCAGATCGCGACCACACATGTCGGCATCGATACCCTGGCGCCTCTGTTCTGGCGCGGGTCGCTCGCCGTCTACGGCGACGGCGCAGGCGGGCTCGTCGCCGACCTGCTGTCGGGGCTGGACCCACTCGTGATCGAACCGGAGGGCGGTCCGGGGGCGGTCGCGATGTCACTGCGCGTCGCCATCGATGCCCTCCAGGACGCGCCCCACCGCGTCGTCTGGCTGCGCGATCCGGCCAGGGTCCTGCGCGCTTGGCTGGAGGTGGACGGCCACGACCGCCCAGGCGACGTCGCGCTGGAGTCATTCCTCTGGGCAATTCACCGCCTGTGCGGACTCGGGGCCCTGGTCGCCGACCTCCCCGACCGTCCCGATCTCACCGCGATCCCAGACCGCGTCTGGACGTCTGTGGCCCGCCTGGACGACGGCGCATTGGACCTGCTCCATTGCCGCACCCGCGGGCCGGTCCAGGAGAGACGGCGCAAGAACATTTCGCGGGTTCAGAAGCTCCTCGCCGCCGCGACACAAGCATCGGACCACGCAGCAATCTTTGGCTTTGAGGAGCTGGACGAGGACAGCGCGACCGCGTTGACCCGCGCCGAGTCACTTCGAGATCTCCTGTCGGGGGGGCAGCATTCCGATCTCGCAACACTCGACGATCTACTGGAGAGCGCCAGTTAGTGTTTCCGCACAGGGACATTGGTGAGTTTCCGGCGAGCAACTCGGCCGGAGGTCAAGGAACGAGGAGGAGGCGTGGTTCCACCACGCCGACGACGAGAGACGCCGAGATCCGGTCGAGGGGCCGGCGGCAACTCGTCAATGTCGCTGTGCAGGAACACCAGGAGCGCGTAGCACATTGACTCCCGTCGCCTCGACGGGCTTGCGAGCGATACACCCCCGCGGCAGGAACGCCGCATCGTAACCGAGAGGAACCAGTGCCCGACCCAAGCGCCACCGCTCCCGTCGTCGCCGCCCCCGCGGGACAGGAAGCCCTGCTTCCCCAAGTCATGGATCTGGCCGGCAGCGTCGCCGGTTGCATCGCAATTCTGGTCATCGGCTGGCTGGTCTCGCGGTGGCTCGAGAAGCTGGCCATCAAGGTCATCCAGAAGCGCGATGTGGACGTCGCGCTGGGCCGATTCCTCGGCGGGCTCGTCCGCTACTTTGTGCTCGCCGCCGCAGTCATCGCCGCGCTGGGCACCGTCGGAATCCAGACGACCAGCGTCGTGGCGCTCCTCGGCTCCGCGGGAATCGCGATTGGACTCGCGCTGCAGGGGAACCTTGCGCACTTCGCGAGCGGCGTGATGATTCTCTTCTTCAAACCCTTCGCCATCGACGACGTCGTCAACACGGCGGGTGTCACAGGACAGGTCACGGACATTGGGCTGTTCGCCACCACCATGGCGACCCCAGACGGCGACAAGATCGTCGTCCCCAACGGTGCCATCACCAAGGGCACCATCGTCAACCACTCACCGCTTGGCCACCGGCGCATGCACATCCCTGTGGGGGTCGCCTACGGCACCGACATCAACCAGGTACGGGAGCTACTCCTCCCGGCGATCCAGGCGACGGAGGGCGTGCTCGAGTCACCCGCGCCGGCGATCGTAATGGCCCATCTGGGGGCCAGCAGCGTCGACATCGATGTGCAGGTCTCCTGCAAGACCAACGACTACCTGCCCGTGATGGAGCGGGCTCGCCAGTCTGCCTACGACGCTCTGAACAAGGCTGGAATCGAGATTCCGTTCAACCAGCTGGTCCTGCACAACGCACCGTCCGAGTAGCCCCAGTCGGGGCTGAACTCGGCAGCCCCGCGAGCCGCCGACGCGGCGCGGGCGCCCGCGGTCCAGTCCAGGGATCAGCTCCGGCGCAGGCCAGCTTTGGCCACCGCACCCCACACTTCCGTGTAGTCCATCTGACCCGTCAGCAGCTTGGCCGCGATGCGGCTGAACTGCGGATTCTTGATGCCCAATTGGTAGCAGGTTCGCGTGAAGCTGAAGAAGACGCGGGCCATGGCGCGCACGTCCAGGAACTCGCGGCAGATTTCCCGCAGCACCCGCTCCGTGTAGCGCTCCAGCCGCGGATCGCCGTGCCAGAACGCATCTTTGATCACGTCCGTTGCGATGTGCGCGGACCGCATGGCGGCCTCGATGCCCGCCCCGGTCATGGGATTTACAATTCCCGCGGCATCTCCAAGCAGGAGGCAATTGCCCTCTTGAAACTGCTTCTGTCCGTGCCACCGCGGCAGAAAATGGCCGTAGACGCGGGTGCGCTTGAGGTCGAAGTCGAGGTTGTGGCCACGCAGGAAGGCAAACAGCTCCTCTCGCTTCCACCCGCGTCGCTTTGTGAAGCTGAGCAGCCCGACACTCAAATGGTCCGACTTGGGAAACACCCAGCCGATTCCGTGCGGCAGCCGACCAAAGTCGCCGCCGATGGTGCCCCGCCAGCCCTCGAGCCCCTTCTGGCTCATCGGGACCTCAGCCTGGAGCGCGAAGCCGAGCTTCTCGTGGTTCGCGCGGCCAATGGACCGAGCCACAGCGGAGTGCACGCCGTCCGCGCCGATTACGACACGCGCTGAGAACTCCCCCTTGGTCGTGCGCACCCGGGCGCGGGGACCTTCAGGGTCCACCCCAATGACCTCCACGCCGTCGAGAATTCGCGCTCCGCGACGGGCTGCGTCCGTGATGAATGCATGGTCAAATCGATCCCTGCGAACCATGTAGACCAGAGGGTCCTCAGACTCGACGACGACAGGATCGCGATGCTTGTACGTGAACCTGACACGGCGAATCGTGTCTTCCACGTTCTCATCGAAAGCAGCGTCAGTGAGGTTCACCAGCGCGCGCGTCTTTGCCGGCAGGCCGCCGGAACACGCTTTGAAACGCGGCAGCTGCGCCTTCTCCAGAACCGTTACCTTGAGGCCCGCTTCCGCGAGCCCGCTGGCCACTGTGGCGCCGGCTGGGCCGGCTCCGACCACCAGGACATCCATACAGCTCTACCTGTTCCCTGGGACTGAACTGCGCCACCCTACGCGCGCGCCCGCGGGGAGTCAACGTCGGAGCCCGTGCCGACCGGGCTTGAACCCCCGCGGCCACACGGCGCCGACCACCTGCGCGTCCCGCAGACGCACCCCGGTCATCTCCGCGGATCGAAACCGAACATCCAGCAGGGTAGCCCCCTGAAAGTCCGCGTTGCGCAAGACCGCGCCTCCAAAGTCCGCGCCACGTAGTAAAGCGCCGCGCCAACGGGTCTCGTGCAGCGACGCGCGCTGAAACTGCGGCCGCGCGGCGCGCACTTCATCCAGGACTGCAGCGCTGAGGTTCGCTCCGCGCAGATTCGTGTAGTCCAACCGCGCTCCGCGCAGATCCGCGCCACCGAGATCCGCGTCCCTCAAATCCGCCTGGGACAGACAGCATCCGCGCAAGTCCGCGTAACGCAGCGCCGCGCCTCGCAGCGCCGCCCCCCGTAGGTTTCGCCCGCGGAGGTCCGCACCGGGCCTGACGCCAGTCGGAAACAGACTGCGGTTGGATCCCGCAAGATGGCCGGTGGTCATCGTGACGAGCGCCCCGTCGAGCAGCGCACCGTCCAGTTTGGTCCCGTGCAGGTTGGCCCCGACCAGGTCCGCGTCCGACAGGTCCGCTCCGCGCAGGTCTGCGCCGGCCAACAGTGCCCCGCGCAGACGCGCCCCCCGCAAGTCTGCCTCTCGGAAGTCAGCCCCCTCGCAGCGGGCACCTCGCAGCCCGACGCCACGACATCGTCCCCCAGCCCAACGGGCACCTGTCAGATTCGCCCCATCCAGGCACGCGCCCTCGGCCACGGCGTCATGCAAGTTCGCACCATGAAGAATCGTACCTTCCATCTGCGCCCCGTCGAGCCGAGCGCGCGACAGGTCCGCGGCGGTCAGGTCCAGCCTGCGCAGCGGAACCCCACGCAGATCCACCCCGCGCAGGTCTGCACCGGGAAACAGCAGCACAGCGCCCTCCCTCGCAGCATTCGCCCGCTGGGGAAGCTCGCATCCTGGGGTCAAAAGCGCGCCCCGCAACGCGTGTCCACTTCCCCAATCCAGCGCGCAGGCGCGGAGATCGGCGCCGGCGAGCAGCGCACCCGACCAGCGAACCTCGCGGAGATCGGTCCCGGACAGGTCCGTGCCGCGAAGATCACATCCGCTCAGGTCCGCCCCCCGCAACGTCGCTCCCGCGAGCTGGGCTCTGGACAGATTGGAGCCCGTCAGGTCAGCGCGCCGCGCGTCGGCGTCGCGGAAATCGGCGCCGGAGCAATCGCTGCCAGCGAGCGACACCCGACGCAGATCGCAGCCCTGTAACTGCGCACCAGACAGCCGCATGCCATCCAGGCGTGCGCTCCGGAGCGACGCCCAGGCGAGATCCTGTCCCGTGAACGCAACCCGCGCCGCCCGCAGGTCCGCACCGCCGAGGTCAGCGCCCGCCGCACCACCGGCGAGCGCCGTGTGATTGGGCAGCGTCGCCCCCGGAAACAGCCCCACGGTCCGGCCTGGCGCGTTGCGGTCAGGCCAGCGGGTGGCCCCGTCAAAGAAGGCACCCTCCAGGCACGCCCGGCTCAGATCCGTACCACGAAGATCCGCGCCCTGGAGCTGCGCTCGGTGCAACTGTGTCCCCACCAAAGACGCGCCGCGCAGGCTCGATTCGCGCAGATCGGAATCCATGAGGCTCGCGTCGTTGAGGCAGGCCCCCGAGAGGTCACGCCCCCGCGCCCGCAGTCCGCGCAAGGTGGCCCCGGCGAGCTGCGCCCCCGGTCCCACCACGCCCGGAGGCACCTCCTCCCCCTGCCACCGCGTACAGGAGTCAAACCACGCCCCGCGCCAGTGCACAGCGTGGAGGTCGCAGCCTGCGAAAGACACCCCGCGCAGATCCGCGTGCCGCAGATCGGCGCGGGCGAGCAGCGCGGAGTCAAAGGTGCAACCGCGCAGGTCCACGCGGCGAAGATCAGCCCCCTCGAGCACCGCGCGGCGCCCCACGCGATGCCCAGCACCGAGCAGGATGGTTCCCGGCTCGTCACAGAGGGTCTGGGCGTCGTACACACAGCCCGTGAGCGCAGCCCCGTGCAGGTGCGCGCCCCGCAGGTCCGTCCCACAGAGATTGGCTCCCTCCAACCGCGCGCTACCCAGCTTCGCGCCGCGCAGATCTGCGCCTTGCAGCGACGCCCGTGTCAGCGAGACACAGCGGAAATCAGCGCCGCGTAGATCGGCCCCGCGCAGATCAATGTCATCCAAGGCGCTGCCCGAGGGAGCGCCCGGACGCAGCCACTGCGCCAGCCAGGTCATCACAATGGGACCGCCCTCCACCCGGACCACATCGCGCATCTGCGCGATGACGCCGGGCGTCAGGTCGCCGCCTCCGAACTGCCGCAGCAGCCCGATGGCGTAGTTGGTATTCATGGGAACTGTCGCTTGTTGCCAGCGGCCGGTGTCCGGGTCGATCAGACAGACGAGCGCCGGCGAAAATCGAAACGCGACGCGAACATCGCGGGCCTCGAGACGCACGCGGAGCCCGGACCGAACGCCGGGATCGGGCGGTCGGCGGGCCGGCCCCGCGGAGGGCAGGTCAGCTGGCTAACGGAAGAGGCTGGCGGTGAGGAACAGACGCATGGAACGTACCCTGGAGGTGTCGCCGCCAAGGTAGGTCGGCCCGCGCAGGAAGCAAGGCCTACGACCCCAACGGACGGCCCCCGCCACGCCCGATGACCCGCCGAGGGGCCGCGGACGGTGAGTGTGGCCGCCGCAGCTACGCGTCCCTCGGAGGAAGGACGGCGACGGCAACCAGCGCTGCCTCAGTCCTGGTTGTCGGGCTGGCAGACCGAGAGTGGCGAGTCGTTGGAGACCCGCCGGCACTCGTAGCCGTCCCGGCATTCGTTCTGCGTCTCGCAGGTCGCAAAGCAATAAGTATTCTCAGGGAACTGCGCGTGCCGCGCACACACAGCTTGCGGCCCGCACTCCGAGCTCGCCCGGCATCCGACGCCAGAGCAGTAGCCGCCACGCCAACCATCCCGGCGGATGCAATCCGGCTCCAGGTTTCCCGCGGCGCATTGGCTGTCTCGGTTGCAGCCCTCACCGACATTGAACTCGTCGCCGCCCCCGCAATCACAGATGTTGCCGAGCTCCTCAATGGACTCACACAGCAGCCCATTGAGCGGCGCGCACTCCAGCGACTGGATGAACTCGGAGTCAAAGTTCTCGCCCTGCTCACACAGATCAAGGCAGCCGTCGTAGGTGATGACCTGAGGCGGACAGATCTCCGCGGCGCAGCCGACCAGGTGCTCGCAGGCGGCATCGCAGTTCTGGCGCGCCACCGTAATGGTCGCCTCGACCTCCAGCACGATGTCCTCTCCGCGGCGGGCCACGGCGCGAACCAGGTACTCGCCAGCCTCGTATTCGTCCGTGCGCCACACCGCACGCCAGCGTGGAGCGTTGTCCGTAACGATCAGCTGGTCGCCGGCGAAGAAGCTCACGGTGTCCAGCGGTCCGTCGTCGGTGATCGTCGCCTGCAGAATCACGTCGCCCTCGACCGCTTGTCCCTCCGCAAGCTCGCAGAATTGGTCGCGGCAGATCTCCACGACCCCCACCGCCAGATGGTCCACGACTACGTCAATCTGCGCGGACCCAACCTGCCCGAGATCATCCTCGACCTCGGCGGTGAGTACGTGGGCCTCCATCCTGAACGCAGGCTCCCAGTTGATTCTCCCCTGCGGGTCAAACCCGCCCACGCGGATTCCATCCACAAAGAACGAGCTACCGACAATCTCTCCATCGTCCTGCGCGTCGATGCGCACCTGGATCGGGCCACGGACGGTCTCGCCGTCGGCGGGAGCGACGAACACGACGGAGGGCGGCAGGTCGCGATCATCGCGCACAACCGAGACCTCGATCTCGGTCTCGGTGGATTGCCCGGCCGTGTCCTGGGCGACGGCCCGGAGGGTGTGCGCGCCCAGCTCAACGTCGCGCGTATCCCAATTGCCCGCGTAGGGGCGCTGCTCAGATTCAGCAATGAGGCGCCCGTCGGCGAAGATCCGCACAACCTCCACCCCGACGTCATCGGTGGCATCCACGTTCACGCGCACCATCCCAGTCACCTCATCCCCGTTGGTGGGTCGGGTGAAACTGATGTCGGGCGGAGAGTCAGCGCCATTGTTGGCGCCGTTGTTGG
>CALBXO010000515.1 GCA_937890335.1 uncultured Pseudomonadota bacterium
CCCTCCTCATCGGCGACGATGGCGTTGGCCGGGCTGGTGTTGCAGTCGCCGGTGCCGATCCCGAGCGCGACGGCGCCGTTGTCCACATCCGGAGAGATTTCCACGTTGCTGGAATTGGGCAGGGTGAAGTTGGTGATTCCGGCGGTGACCGGATGGTTGTTGTTCGTAATCTGGATCGTCGTGTTGGTGTTGCAAAAGTAGTTGGCGGCGAACGGGATGGCGTCGATGGGGAGCACGGCGTCGAGAATGGTCTCGGCCGGGTCACCCTCGCGGGTGCCGAAGTCGATCCAACCGGATGAGACTACGCCGCCGCCGTTCTGGGCGCTCCATGTGACGAGCGCGTTGGCAAATGTGGTGGAGAACTGCCCTCCGGAGTAGCTACCGGAGTTTCCGATGACGACGACGTCAAAGTTGGCGAGCTCGGCGGCGCTGTCCACTGAGGTTGTGGGGACCACTGAGGCGGTGAAATCGAAGAAGGTGTCGTCGTTGAGTTGGGCTGCGGTGGCCACCGCCTGCGTGCCGGGTGTCTCGACCACTGCGACGCGCGCCGGACCCAGCAGGCGGACCGCGCAGTCGGTGCCGAAGTGTCCGGAGACGTTGGGTGAGGCGAAGTTTCCGAACCTGGGGTTCTGACTGGTGGTTGTCAGTGCGCCGACGTTGGTCGGCGTCGTGTCGAACTTCGTCGCCGCGCCGATATTGCCGACGTAGCCGATGTCGTAGGTGACGCCAGCCTGTAGCGTGAACGAGAACGGCGTCGAGCGCACCCACTCCAGCTCGCCGGTGTCGGGGTAGGACAGCGGCGCGGTCGTGACCAGGGGCGTCGTGTGGTTGCCATGGGCGAAGATGACGAACTTGAACTGCCCGTTGGCGTCGTTCACGTCCAGCAGTCCTTCGATGCCCGACAGCAGTACGTTCTGGTTCGCAACGACCTGAATGCCGCAGCCGTCGTTGGCGCTGACCGTGGTGTTGACCCCCGGCTGCTCGAATGAGTCCAGACGGATGTTCTGGGCGGTGGCGGACGATACCGCGCAGAGGGTGGCTGCGGCGACGAGGGCCGCGAGGGTGAACTGCCTCATGGGGACTCCAATGTGACTGCGAGAGCGCGCTGTGGAGCATAGGCCTTGTGCGCGGGAAGATACCACGCTCGGCGCCGATTGTCGCGCGGGGGAAGCGGGAGCGTCAGGCGCTTCGGTAGGCCGTGAGGATGGCTTCGAGGCAGGCGGGGTTGCGCAGGGCGTCCCTGTTTCGAACCGGGCGACCATCCAGGGTGTCCTGGGCGGCGCGTTCGGAGCGTTTTCCCGAGTGGGTGGTGGGTAGATCCGCAACACAGATCACGCGCTCGGGCACGTGGTTGACTGAGCAACGCTCCTTGAGCGTGCGCTTGATCTTCCAGATGGCCTTGCGCTCGAGGTCGCCGCCGCTTGGAACGACCAGCAGGACGAGCCTGCGTCCGCCGAGCGCCTTGGGGTCCTCGGCGGACAGAGCCATGGCGTCTCTGATCTCGTCGACGTCGTGCAGCGCGGTGTAGATCTCGGCGGGGCCGATGCGGACGCCCTTGATGTTGAGGATGCCATCGGAGCGCCCCAGGATGCGGGCCGTGCCGCGGTCGGTGAGCTCGATGAAGTCGCCGTGGGTCCAGACGCCGGGGTTCTCGGCGAAGTAGGCGTCGTGGAAGCGCTGGCGGCCAGGGTCCCCGTAGAAGCTGACCGGGCGTGAGATGAACGGCGCGCAGCACACAAGCTCCCCGACGCCAGCGGGCCGAAGCTCTCCATCGACGATCACGCGCACGTCGAAGCCGAGGCCCACGCAGGGACTCTCGCCGAGGTACACCGGAAGGTTGGGGTTGCCGAGGACGAAGCACCCGATGATGTCCGTCCCGCCGGAGATGGAGTGCACTGGCAGCGGCCCGATGTGCTCGCGCACAAAGTCGAAATGGCGGGGGTAGAGCACCGCCCCGGTGGAGAGCAGAAGTCTGAGTCTGGAGAGGTCGGCGGCCTCCTGGGGCCGGACGCCGGAGAGCTCCAGGAACTGAAGGTAGACGGGGCTCGTCCCGAAGACCGTGACGCCCTCGCGCGCGAGAAGGTGGACCAGCGCGTCCGGGGTGGGGGAGGAGACGGAGCCGTCGTAGACCACGATGTGCGTGCCGCCGGCGAGCGCGCTGACGAGCCAATTCCACATCATCCAGCCGGTGGTCGTGTGGAAGTAGAGAGTGTCGCGCGGGGTCAGCCCGGTGTGGAGCCGGTGCTCTTTGATGTGCTGGAGCAAGGTGCCGCCGGCGCCGTGCACGATGCACTTGGGCGCGCCGGTGGTGCCGGAGGAGAAGAGGATGAAGAGGGGGTGGTCAAAGGCAAAGCGGGGCCACATGCCGGCCAGGAGGTCATCGGCGCCCTGGATGCCCATGGCGACGAGGTCTTGGGCTGTGTAGCACCGGGTGGATGGCCCCTCGATGGCGGTCGGTCCGAGAGTGATGACCGCGCGCAGGGAGGGCAGGGCCGCGGTGACCTCAGTGATCAGCGGGGCGAGGCCGACGAGCTGCCCGCCGTAGCGTTGCTGGTCGTGCACGACGAGCCACTGTGGCTCGAGCTGCTCAAACCGGCTGAGGATGGCACCGGCGCCCATGTCGGGCGCCGTGGCAGACCAGGTGGCCCCGAGGCCGGTGGCGGCGAGGCATGCGACGATGGAATCAGCGGCGTTTCGGACGACGGCGACGACGCGGTGTCCGGGTTCCACGCCCAGCGCGCGCAGGCCCGCGGCGAGCTCCGACACGCGGTGGGACAGTTGCGCCCAGGTGAGCTGTTCTGCGCGCCCGGTCTCGTCACAGGCGGTGATTGCGACCGCGTTGGGCTCGCCCCCCGCGAGCAGGTTTTCGGTGTACGAGAGACGGACGCCGGGAAAGTACTGCGCGGCCTCGACGCCGGCACCTTGGACCACGGGCTCCGCGTTGCCCTCGTAGAGGGCGCCGGACCAGGCGAGCAGCTCGGACCAGAAGCGGCCGGTGGGCTCCACGGACCAGCTGTGGAGCGCCGCCCAGGTGGGAAACCGTCGGACGGTCGCGTTCTCGCAATGTTTGGTGAACGCCGTCATGGACGACGTGGAGATGGTTTCTGCGTCCGGCTCGTGGAAGAGCGTTGCCATCAGCCGAGCCTGGCGCCGGACTCCTCGAGTTTGCGAAGAATCTTGTTCATGCCGTCGAAGTTTTCGCGGGTCAGTTCGGCTCTGGGCAGAGCGACGTGGCAATTGTCCTCGAGGAACAGGATGAGCTCGACGAAGGCCAGGCTCTTGAGAATCCCGTGCTCGATCCACGAGATGTCGTCGCTGGTGATGAGATCCTCGGCGTCGCCAAAGTGGTGGTTGTCGTCCAACCAATCGATGATGAGCTGCCTGATTCCGGCGCGATCCATGCGTTCCCCGCTTAGAAGTTGGCGTAGACAAAGGTGCCAGCGGACAGTGGCACGTAGATGAAGAGATAGACCAGCACCAGCCCGTACGCGACGCCGCGGATCGGTGCCGGCGCAGCCTGAAACCGGCCCCACGCCCAGCCGCCGAGCCGCGTCTGCGTCAGATGGTAGACCACAAGGAACAGCAGGATTACGGCAAAGTGCTGCAGCTCCCGAAGGCTCTCAAGGCCTGGAGGGACGGCGCTTCCGGCCGAGACGAACATGCCCTGCACGTAGCCTGCGATGTTCCCCACGTCGTGAATCCGGAACGGAATGAGCGTCACGATGAACCAGGATTGGGCCAGTGCCCACGCGACGAAGGCGTAGACGCGTGTCTTGCGCCGCTTCACCCAGACGCGGTCCTTGCGACACAGCGTCTTGTAGTACTCGCCCCAACGGCGCTCCACGACGAGCGCGACCCCGTGCAGTACGCCCCAGAGCATGAAGCCCCAGGCCGCGCCGTGCCATAGGCCGCAGAGCGCAAACACGACGAGGAAGCCGAGGTCGAGCCGCCCGCGCCACCAGCCGCGGCTGAGCGTCAGGGGCCCGTAGAGGTAGTCAAACAGCCAGGTGTTGAGCGTGATGTGCCAGCGCCGCCAGAACTCCATCATGCTCTTGCTGAGGAACGGGAAGTTGAAGTTCTCGGGAAGCTCCACGCCGAACAGCCGGCCGAGGCCGATGGCCATGAGGCTGTAGCCGGCGAAGTCTCCAAAGATCTGCAGCCCGTACCCGACGACGGCCAGCCAGTGCATGGCGGCTGAGTAGTCCGTCGGGGCGGACATGATGGGGTCCACGATGTTGGGGCCGAGCCAGTCTGCGACGTAGGCCTTGAGGATGAAGCCGAGCAGGAAGGCCTGGGCGCCGCCGGCGAACATCTTGGCGGTGGGTCGGCGACCGACCTCGATCTGGGGGATCATCTGTCGCGGGCGGACGATGGGCCCGGCCACCAGCTGCGGGAAGAAGGCGACCCACGTGGCAAAGTTCAGCAGGGACTCGCAGACCGGACTGCGCCGGTAGTAGACCTCGATGGCGTAGGCCAGTTTGCCGAACGTGAAGTAGGAGATGCCCAGCGGGAGGGCGATTTTCAGGATTGGGGCCGACACCTCAAATCCGAGCGCGGTCATGAGGTCGTTGAACGAGCCGGTGAACCAGCCGATGTATTTGAACCAGCACAGCTGGCCCAGGTTGTAGATGACCGACAGCGCCAGCGCCGCCTTGCGGTGCGACTCGGGCCTGCCTTCGGTGCCAATGAAGCGGCCGATGGCATAGTCGAGGACGGTCGCGGCGACGATGACCCAGAGCAGGGTGGGGTTCCAGGTCCAGTAGAACAGCCAGCCGCCCACGAGCAACACGCCGTTCTGCCAAAGGCGTCGCCCGGCGCCCAGCCAGTACAGGACCAGCATGACGGGCAGGAAGAACCAGAGTTCGACCTGGTGGATGCTCAAGGGGCTCCCCCGGGGCTTGGGGGTTCGAGCAGAAATTGGAGGTGGTTTTCCAGGGCCCAGGCGGCGAACCGGGGGTTGGCCTCACGGGTCAGGTGGTCAAAGTCGTCCTGGAAATCCGCGCCGACCAGGGGCGCGCCGTAGGTCATGTCGACCACGCGCACGCCGCGGCGCTTGCCGAGCTCGGCGGCGTACTTCTCGTAGCGCAGCAGCGTCGTCGCTTTGGACTTCTCGCTGGTGATGTCCGGAAGGAGCGGGAACAAGATGATCGTCGGCTCGATGTCACGGGTGAGGAAGAAGTCCAGGATCTGCTCCAGCGCGGCGATCTCGGGTGGGTGCCAGCAGATGTCCCACTGTTTTTCCATGTTGCGTTTGGCCCACTTGACGTTCTCCGCCCGCACTTCGGCCTTCCGCTCGTCACTGACGGGGCGGACCACCTCGCGCAGGGCGTCGCCGACGCGCTCATGTCCCCGGTTCTGGATGAGGACGGATCCCGAGAAGGCGCTCTTCCAGCGGGTTTGGAGGTAGTTGCGGTTGAACTCGGTCAGTCCTTTGTGCGCGAGGTCATCTCCAAAGTGCTGGGCTTCCCACGCGCGCGCTGGAAGGTTCACGTTTCCAATGTGCTGGACATCACAAGCGTCGTAGAACGTGGTGATGATCAGGGCCCGCTTGATGGACGGCCGCACCTTCTGTCCGTTCCTGACCTCGTCTACAAGGGGCGCGACGCGGTTGTCGAGGACCCATTTGTAGGATGTGAACAGGCCCCACTCGACCGGGACGAGGACCACCTCGTTGTCGCCACTGGTTCGCTCCCGGATGAGATCCCGCATGGGCAGGAAGGAGCGGGTGTGGCTGGAGCCGAGGATGAGAGTGTCCGGATCGTGGTCGCGCAGCATACGAATGCCGTCGTCGACCTCCATGATCGCGGTGGGCACAGGCGAAAGTCGGGCCAATGCAAAGTCCGCCGCGACGACGGTGACGAGCGCGCATACCGCGACGACTGCCACGGAGCCCCAGTTCGACGTGCTTTGGTTGGCCTGCGCCATGAGAGTGTTGTCGGCTGTGTGGGTTACTTGCTGAAGAGTTCGATGTCGTTGCCGAAATCGCGCTCGCCCAGGAGCAGATCCAGGTCCGTGTCGTCGCCCAGGACGTGGTAGCGCGTGAACGCGAGGGAGTACGCGTTGATGGCCTGGAAGGCGCGTTCGGGACCGATGAACTCGGGTCCGCAGCCGTCGTCTTGCCCAATGAGACCCGGCGCGATCTGGCAGGCGTTGCTGAAGGTGAAGTGGCCGGCTGTGTGGAAGTCGACGCGGAGGTCGGACTCGCCGTCCAGGCCCGCCCAGATCGGATCGCCGTCCTGCTCCGGTGGCAGCGTGATGTCCACACGGCCGGTCATCAGCAAGACGGGGATGTCGATGTCCGCGACGCCATCCATGAAGACCGGACCGCCAAAGGGCGCCTGGGGAATGGCCGCTTTGATGCGGGGATCGCCGAATCCTGCGCGGAACCGCGCCTCCACGCCCTGGACCTCCAGGCGCTCGCAAAACGAATTGGTGCCGCCGGCTCCGCACTCCTCGATGAACGCATCGACGGAGTAGGCCGCGCCGGCGTTTGCCAGCGTGGTGTAGCCGCCAAAGCTATGTCCCGACATCACGATCTCATCGGAGAACAGGCCGTGCAGCAGGTGGTCCTCGGGCAGGCCCTCCACATGGTCCAATACTGCCGTGATGTCCATCGGGCGGAACTCGAAGGTCTCGGTGGGGATGCCGCCGTCAAAGTATGTGTTTCCGGTGTGGTCCGGCGCGACGACGATGAACCCATGGGACGCGAAGAACTCCGTCATGAAGAAGCTCTGCTCGGCGAAGCTCGTGCTCCCGTGGGAGAAGACCAATACGGGCAGCGGCTCCGTGTGGGCCGGTGGGGCGTTCATATGGACCTCGGGACGGGCGTAGACCTGGTACTGGCCACCGCCGACTTCGTCGAACGTCGGGTACCAATAGGCCAGCCGCAATGTGCGCTCGCCGACGCCGTCGGCGTTGTACGTCACCTCGCCGGTGGTGAAGCCCACGGGGTAGTGCCCGGGCGCGTCGACACTCCAGGGCATGGGCGGCAGCTCGGGCGGATCGGGCGCGTCGGGGGCTACGTCGCCCTCTGGGATGTCCCCGCCGAGGTCTCCGCCGTCGTTGCCGGAGTCGCCGGTGTCCACGGCGGCGTCCGCGTCTCCATTATTGCCGTCGGTGGCGTCGTTGTTGCCGTCATCGCCGCATGCGCCGGCGCCCAGCAGACACAGTATCAAAACCAGGTTTTTCATCGGTGGGACCATACCACAGCCCGGTGTGTGGTCGAGAAGGCGGTCGTCCGGCGGCGGGCGATCGGTCAGGGTGCGGCTTTGGCCTTGTACCCTGCGACATCGGGACGGAGGCGCAGCGCGCGGGTAAATTCCACCGCGGCGCGCTGCGGCTGGCCGAGGCGCTCCCAGCGCAGCCCGCTGAGGTAGAAGTAGTGGGCGCGATGCACGTCGTTGCCGACTGAAGTCACGCGCAGACGATCCAGATCCTCTTTGACGAGATTGTCCCCATCGGGAATCTCGGTGGGCTCGGCGGTGAGAATCATCTCGCTGCGGAGCAGGCGCATTGGGACGGCCTCCACACGAGCAAGGCCGACGGTAAGGGCGCCCACGGCGGCCTGGGTTCGCCCTTGCGCGCGGATGGCACGCGCCAGGCTGATATGGCTCGTCGGGTTGTCCGGGAATGCGTCCAGCATGTGATCCGCGTACAATTGCGCGAGCGTGGGCTGGCCCGCCGCAAGGGCGGCTCTCACGGCTTCCGCATGAGCAGCGGGCTGTTCTGGATGCCTCGATTGAACCTCCGTGGCCAAGGCGAGGGCTGCGATGGTTCTCTTCTGTGTGATGAGCGTGACGATGGCTGTGCGGATGGCGTCGTGGCGGGGCGGGATGGCACGGGCGCGCAGCTCCGCTGTGGGCAGCGCGGCAAGCAGCTCGACAATGAGCTCGGAAGGAACGGGGCGCAGGCCCGCGAGGGCCCCTTCGTAGGCGACGGCCGCTTCTTCATGATTGCCGCTTGCGGCGGCGGCCCGGCCGCGGGCGAGGTGGCCTGTTGGGTCCATGGGGGCGAGCAGCACGGCCCGGCGCGCCAGCTCGAGCGTCTCGCCAGGCTCGCCGTGGGTCACGTGACGCAGGAGTGCAGCCTGGCCCACCGCGTGGCCATCGAGCGGCACGCGGTTGAGCGTCCGCTGGGCGGCGTCGTCGACCGCGTCTCGATTCAGCTTTTCCGCTGGGACGAGGACCAGATCTTGAAGCTGCGTCTGATCCGCAGCGAGCGCAGGATGCCAGGCGGCGAGGCACCCAGCGAGGAGGAGCGCCGCGGCGAGAACCGCCCCTCCGGTCCACCGGGGACCCCGCAGCAACGAGTCCCCGCGCCGCACCGCGAGCAGGACCTGGGCGGCGACCAGCGCGGGGATGGCGAGCCCCATGATTTCGACGTTGAAGCTGACGGTGGATGCGACGACGAAGGCCAGCAGGGCGTACGCGAGTCCGATGCTGGAATGAGGGGTCGGCTGGTCGCTGCCGGATGGCCGGCACATACACCACCACGCGTAGGCTGCGAGCCCAACGGCGGCGGCGCCCACGGGCAGCCCGAAGTCGAGAAGGATCTGGACGGGATCGGACTCGACAAAAGCGAAGCGGCCGCGAACGAGTGTGCCGAGCCATGCGGGGGCGACGTAGGGGAAAGCGTCCGCGCCGATGCCAATGAGGGGAAAGTCCGCGATCATGGAGGCTGCGCGCTCGATGGCCTTCACCTTTGCCTCGGACCCCAGCTCGTCGGCGCTGGTGGATGTCGTCAGCTCCCAGGCGAGTCGGTCGCCGATGGCCAGCTCACTGGCGACGGCGGTCAGGAGGCCCGCAGGCAGAAGGGACATGGCGACGGTTGCAGCGGCACGGGAGGGCGGACCCTGGGGGGCGCGCAGCTTTCGCCATGTGATGTGAGCGGCGAGCGCCAGTCCGGCGACAACGAGGGCGCCGATTCCGCCGCGAGAGCCGGTCAGCACGGTGCCCGCAGCACAGAATGTGGCGGCACCGATCCACCACGCGCGCGCCGCTCCGGCTCGTCCGGCCGCCAGCCCTGCCGCCGCCAGTGCCGCCATCGCGTAGAGAGTCGCGGAGTGGTTGCCGTTGACGAAGGTGCCGGTGACGAGCCCGAGTGACTTGCGGCCGATGGGGATGACAAAGAGCAGAGTTCCGGCTTTGCCGACGGCGGTCTGGGCGAGCCCCAATGCGACCTCAGCGACCCCCAGAATCGCCAGCGTCTTGGCGACGACGACCCCGGCGCGACGGGGGTTCGCGCGGGTGCCGCGGAGGATCCAAGTTGCGGCGAGGCCGGCCGCCGCCAGTGCCAGCCATCGGGCCGCGGCCAACGCGGTCTCTGCGGGGGCCAGGCTGATCGGCCCACCAGCGTCGAGGCCCAACGCGGTACGCCCGGCCAGGGAATGCGGACTGAGGAGCCCAAGAAGCGCCGGCGGAAGCGGGACCAGTTGGAGAGCGGCGGTCAATCCGAGGAGGAGGCACGCGACCACCAGCGGCGAAAAGCGGGCGCGGCGGTTGGACTGTTTGCACTGCCAGAGCCCAAGGCCGGCGAGCCCAAATGCCAGCGCGCCCACGGCGAGCATCACCGGAGGGTGAACCGTGCCGAGCGCGAGCGGGGGAATCGCGACGAGCGCTACGAGGGCGGCGGTCGTGCTGGGATGTAGTTTGTCGGAAGAGCCCACTGCGCCTGTTCTGCCCGGTCTGGGCCCCAGGTCAAGATGCGGGTTCTGTGGCGATTGCGCAAGTCAGTTCTCGAGGCCCTGAAAACACGTGCCCAGCTGCGCACAGGCGGCGTCGACGGCGCAGTCGCGGACGGTCTCGATGTCCTGGGGGTACGCCGCGACGAGCGAGCGGCAACCGATGTCACATTGGGTCACGTCGGCGCCGCAGGCCTCGAGTGCGCCGCAGATGTCAGTGCAGCCGTCGTACTCGGGCAGGATGCACGCGAAGATCGCGTCGCCCTCCGGACATGTGTCGAAGGCGTCGATGCAGGCCGGCGATTCGGCGTAGGCGCCGCCGGGCAGGGCCTGGTGGAAGCCGGTGCATGCGTCTGCGCAGGTCGCGTCGTTGAGGCCCGCACCGGGGCATTTGGCCAGCAAGCTGTCGCAGAAGGGACCGCACCCATCGGGCGTGGTGGAGGCCGGGGGCCAGCAGCGGGGGTGCCGGTCGCACCCGGCCACGGAGATGCAGTTGTTGAGCACGCGCTCCGCTGGATCGTCGAGGGCGCGGCATCCGTCCAGACACTCCCCGAGCGTGAGGAAGGTTTCCCCGGGGATGGCGCGACATTCCTGGGTCAGGCGGCCGCAGATCTGCGCGCAGGCGTCGTCGGGGCCGGTGTCCAACCTGCACTGGCCCACGTCGTCGAGCCGGCAGCTGTCCTGCAGGAGCCGCCCATAGCAGTTGATCTCCTCCTGCTTGCGGTCGGGCCGCGCGTGCGCGTACCCGTTGCAGGCCTGTACGCACTGTATCTCGCTACGGCCCCATTGAACGCTGGGAAAGCCGTCACAGTCGGAGACGAGTTCGCAGAGAGCGGGACAGTTCCGGTCCGCGGGGATTGCATCTGCGCAACGATCGGTCTGGCCACACTCTGCAGAGAGGCGGCAGGAGAGCGCCGCGACGTCGTCGCCGTCGCCGTCGAGGCAGTCCTGGACGCAGGACGCGCCGGCCGACTCGCCACAGCCCTCCTCCCGAAGGCAGAGGAGCTCACACTGCCTCTCGAGCCAGGCGGCGTCGGCGTCAACTTCGTCGCCAGACGGGAAGTCAGGCACGGAGATGTCATCGACGCCGGCGTCCGCTTGCGGCTCCTCGATGGCGGGTTGCTCCGGGTCAGACCCGCACGCGATCAGGCATGAGATCGGGCAGCACAGCCCGACGAGGAGAAGCCATGTACTCGCATCTCCGCTCGCGGCGGGGTACCCGCGTCCGTGGCCGGAATCTGCGACCGTTTCGGGGCTACTCACGGAGTGCCTCCGGGAGGCTGACCTTGCCGGCTGCCAGCACCTGGGCAGCAAACTCACACTCGTCGTACCGGATGGGGTCTTCCTCGCGCGGGTCGGCATCGAGGGTCTCGATCCAGCAATAGATCGCGATCCACTCGGGGTCACTGAGCGGCTGGTTTGCCAGCGGCATGCGGGAGCCAGGCACGGTGCCCAACATCCGGGCGAGCAGGTAGCTGCGCTCCGGGTTGCCGGGGACCAATTGGCCGTAGTCGCCGTCGTACCCGAACACGCCGTTGCGGTTGGGGTCTCCGCCAGCAACGCGTCGCAGGAGCGCCTCGGACACCAGCGGCCCGAGGCTGGCGATGTTCTGGATGGTGACGGTGTTGGACCCGCACTGCACCACCATTGGCGCCCCGTCGGCCGTGATGATGGTGCTCTTGTCCTCGCCCGAGAGGATTCTGAGTGAGGCGCGATGTGGCTCACAGTCGCCCGCGACGGGATCTTCGAGCGTCACGACCCAGTCGTCCCCGTCCACGTCGTGCCACGCGATGGTCATCTCGTCCCCGGATCTGGGGCCGGTGGTCAGGCGGATGATGTCGCCGGCCGGCTCGCACCCGTCGTAGATGTCCCCTGGCTCCTCGCCGAGGTTGCAGGGCTTGCCGATGGCGTCGAGCATATTGCCCGGCGTGTGGAGGTCGGGGAATTCCTTGGTGTTGTGGCACACGCCGGACGTGGGGGAGCACGTGCGGTAGACGACCTGGGCGTGGAGGTCCAGGTAGGTGGGCATCTGCTCGGCCGCCTCGTCGACGAGGGTCTTCTCGGTCTGCTCAGGTTCCGGCTCGGGCGCGGGCGCTTGCGCTGGGTCGCCGCCACAAGCGGTCAGCCAGACGGCGGCCAGCAGGCTCGTCGTACGCATCTCAGCCTCCGTAGGCGCGGGTGATCGCGGGCTCGTCCAGGAAGAGTCCTGGATCGACACCGACGGCGTCGGAGAGCATCGCCAGGACACCCTGCGAGGCGAAGACCTCGTCCTTTGCGGCCATTGTCTCCCGATCTGTGGCGCCGTAGAGCTTGGCGCCCGCGATGGGTCCGCCCATGAACGGGACCGCCTGGAAGCGGCTGCCGTTGAGCCCACGGTGGTCGCTGCCCTGGGCGCTGTTGTACCCGGTGCTGCGCTCTGTGTTGTCGCGCGCAAACTCGCTGACGACCGTGACGAGTGTGTGGTCCCAGTATGTGCCGCCGTCCGGATGCTGGAGGCGAGGCAGCACGTAGCGCAGGGCCGCGAGCTGCCGGCCCAGGTCCCGCGCGAGGGGGGGGAAGTCGAGCATCTCGTTGCTGTGGGTGTCGTAGCCCCCGACTGCGACGGCTACCGCCGGGCTTCCGAGTTGGAACATCCGGATCGCCAGGGCGACGCGCGGCCCCCAGGGACCCGCGCCAAACGCGTCCCTCAGCTGGGCGTTGGTGCCCAGCTCGGCGGCCACGTTGCCATCGCGGAGGATGTTGAGCATGGGGGCGGCGAGGATGTCGCGGAAGCGCCCCATGTTCTTCTTGCTGTCCAGATAGAGCCCGACCCGCTGGAGGTCTGCGGGGGAAACGCGGGCGGTGTAGCGCTCGTCCTGTCGGGCGGCGAAGCCCTCAGCCCAGCTCGGTGCGGGGATGTGGAAGGAGCGCGGTCCGCCGCGGTCGAAGTCCTCGGGGCCGTTGAAGAACAGCGAGCGGAACTTGAAGTTGTCCCCGCCTGCCAGACCAAAGATGCGCGCGCCGCCGCCGATGGAGACGGGAGGGAACGCTGTGAAACGTCCTTCGCCCGCGTACAACCCGTGGTGTTTGCTGATCTGTGCGAGGAAGCCGGTGGTGCCGTCGGGGTAGCCCGTGGTCATGCGCAGCTTTGCGCTCTGGTGGTTGGCGTCGGACTGCTCCTTGTGGGGTTCGTGGTCAACGGTGCCGAGGACAGTGATGTCGCCGGTTACTGCTGGCAGCGGGGGCAGGTTGTCGTCCCAGCTGTTCATGCGCAGCGGCGCGGCGTCCGCCACGGCGCCGAGGTCCCACTCGGTGCCGGGTGCGGAGGGCTGCGTAGGGTTGCCCTGTCCGTCGACGTGGGGGTTCCATTGCCGAATCTTGTCGGCGTTGAACAGCGACGGGCTGCGCATGCCGCCGTCGGCGTAGAGCACGAGGATGTGCTTTGCGGATTTGTGGAAGTCGGTGGTGGCTGCGAAGGCGCGGCGCGGAACCCAGATCCAGGGAGCGGCGACGGCGCCCGCCCCGATGGCTGCGGCCTTGAGGAACTCACGCCGGCTGTTGTTCTGCTCGCTCATGGCGGACCTCAATAATGCAGGAACTCGGCGCCCTGCGTCAGGGCGACGCAGAGCTGCGCGGGGAGTTGATCCGGGGTGCACGCGCTGCTCGCAAGGCAGGCGTCCGTGCTGTCGAGGAAGTCGCCCAACTCTGCGTCGGCAGGCTCGCGCGAATAGAAGCTACGGATCTGGTGGCGGAACAGCGCGGTCCGCGTCTCCCGGTCTGCGCCCGGGGCGAACGGAGCGTTGAAGTGGCCGCCGGGCAGAAGCCCCGTCGCGTCCGGGAGGTAGCAGAGGTATTGGAGGATCGACTCCTGGTCGAGCGCGTGCACGACGCCGGTGCCGGTGAAGCGGAATTGTTGCAGGCGGTCCGGGCAGCCGCCGAGGACGCGCGCGACGGTGGCGTACGTGAAGTCCGGCGTGTTGGTCTCCGGGTTGGCCACCGGGTAGGCGTGCGGGGCGTAGATCGTCTGCCCGGATTGAGGGTGGACGCCGTTGCGCACGTAGGGGAAGCGGTGGTCGCACTGGCCAAAGTCCCGCTTGACGGTCAGGGAGAGGCTGTCGAGCCAGGTCTCCACATCCATGAACTTCACCGGCGAGTATCTCCAGCGGGGCGCTTCGCCGGTGAGGGGGGCGACCTCATTTTCCGGAGGTGTGGTGGTCTGGAGGTAGAGGTGGCTGGTGAGCAGCTCGCGCTCCATGGCGGGCACGTCGAGGTCCACGCCTTCAAAGTAGCGCAGCAGCGCCAGCCGGACTTCTGGCAGGCCGGCGGCTGCGCCCCATCCCAGGTAGCGGTCCATCGCCTCAGTGACGGCGTGCTCGTTGTAGTAGGGGAGCGCTGCCAGGATGCGTCCAGGCGCCCGCAGGGCCTCCCATTCGTCCTCGGTCAGGTCGTCGGGGCGGATCAGGTTGCGGTAGCTGCTGGCGTCGGGGTCGCGCAGGGGGATGGCCACCGTGGTGTCGCCGTAGACGGAGCTATGACACAGCAGCTCATCCAGCGGGGGCTGGCAGATCGGGGGGTAGGCGCGGACATCGATGTGTTGGAAGTAGTAGTCCGCGTCGTAGTCCTGCACCGGCTGCCAGATGGTCCAGAGGCCCACCATGTCCGCGCGCTCCACGGGGTGCGCGTCCCGCCCGAGGAAGACCCGGAACGCGACGGCCACGCGGGCCTCGCCGAAATGGCGGCCTGTGTAGCCGGGGTGGGTCAGCGCCAGTTCACCAAAGCGCGCGTAGTTCACCTCGCCGCGGTAGAGCTGGGCGACGAGCTCATCCAGCGCGAGAATGTGCCGGTAGTGGCTGAAGCCATCGTTGTACTGGAAGAGATCGGCCCAGCGGCGCTGGTGTCGGCGCACGTACTCCGGCTGCGACATGAAGTAGTCCACCATCTCAGCCGGAGACTTGCCCTGGCATTGGCCTTCCACTTCGGTCCATGTCGGGGTGCGGCCCAGAAGGTCGATGGCCATGCGACGGCACACGGTGGTCGCGTCGGCATAGCGTGGGTTCAGCCCGGCTCGCTGCACCCGCGGGCACATTGCCGCGTCCGCCGCGTTCCCAAACTGCAGCTCCTCACACACGTCGCGCTCCTCTGCGACGGCGTCGGGTGTAGGGGCTGGCTCAGGGTCCGTGTCCTCGGCACAGGCGCCCAGGGCCAATGCCGTGGCGAGGAGAAGAAACACGCCGGTTTTCATGGCGCAGCCTCGGGAATCAGGGGTGATCGGGCTGTGACGGGCCCAACAGATGCACGTCGACGCACGGCGTCGGGTCGACGTTAAGGCTGGCCGGCGTCGAAGTCGAATGGGCGCGCCGTGGGGCGGACAACGGCGGCGATCCAGAGGGCGCCGGCCGCGAAGGTGAAGCCGCCGCCGAGGGCGCCGGCGACGATTGGGAAAAACAACAGGAAGTCGCTGGGCAGTGGCGCTTTCACGGAGAAACCGAGCAGGCCCCAGGTCGCAGGGGCGATGCCCGCGTAGCAGAGGGCGGCCGTGGTCGCGTGGAAGCGCAGCGCTCTCCACCGTGTCACACGGGGTACAGACCTGAGCAGAAACAGAGCGGCCGCAGTCCACAGCGCGATGCCAAGCACCCCGGCCGCGGCGAGCCGGAGCGCAAAGCCTTCGTAGGTGGCGATGGCGGAGAGACTGGGTGCCATTCCAAACGCGGCGAAAGCGCCCAGTGCGCCGACGCCAAACAGCGGCAATGCGAGGATTGGGGCGAAGCGGTATCCGCGGAGCATTCCGGTCAGGTAGAGCACGATCAGGGGCACGAAAACGAGGGCCACGAGGGGAGTGCGCCCCACGCGGCGGTCGCGCTCGATCTCAAGCAGCGTGCGGTCTCGCGCGTCGAGGAGAGCCGGCAGGGGCGCGTCGTCGGGCACGGTGGCGGCGTTGGACACGTCGTTGCCGACGATGGCCCCGCGCCAGTTTTCGCTGGTCCAGTCGGCATACGCCTTGGCGAGCCAGGCTCTCTCGTACGCCACGCGATGGGTGTTCCAGCCACGCTTGCGGGCATCCAGGTAATCCTGCCCCAGCACATCGGGGTCCATCACCGACCAGAGCGGTTCGGCCTCCATGTCATGGGGCCATTGAAGGCCGAGCAGGACGCTGATTGTGGGGGCCACATTGCTGAGGGTTGCGGAGAGATCGCCGCTGGGCCTGACGCCGCGGCCCGCCATGACGAGCGGGACCGTGGTGACGTCCGGCTCGCCACCTCCGTGGCCTCCGACGCCGGCCAGGTGACCGTGATCGCTGGTGATGAGGACAGTGTCCTTGGCGAGGTCGACCGTTGCCAGCAGTTTGGCCAATCGCGCGCGAAGCTGTGTCTCGGCCAGGCGGTAGTCGTCACTGCCACCCCCGGCACGGTGTCCAGCGCGATCAATCTCGACGAAGTGCAACACGACGAGGTCTGCATCTTCCGCCAGGGCCCCCGCCATGGCGGCGTCGACCCGGTCCGGTTGGTCCCAGTGGTACTCAAAGTACCAGCGGGCGAAGCTGCCCTCGAAGTTCTGCTCCATCCAATCCAGATCGGCGCCGCCGACCACGTGGAGCCCCGCGGCCTTGGCGCGCGCGAAGACGGTGTCCACTCCAAGCGGGCTTGTGTAGCGGTTGGTCCTGATGCCGGTGCGCGCCGGGCCCGCGCCGCTGGCGATGGTCGCGTAGCCGGGGCGCGAGAGGCTGGGGGTCGGAACGCGCGCTGTGGCAACGACGGCGGAACCGAGGGCGTCGACGGGCACTCCGTTGAGCGTTCCCTCGCCGTCGAGGACAATCAAGACAACCCGCTCGGGGCGGCCGGTGGGTGTCGCGGGCCCGGTCTGTGCCGGCCAGCGATCCGGACGCAGCGAGGCGTGCGGCAGGTCGGTGTTCGCGTAGCCGATGTACTGGTACACGCCCTGGGCCAGCGCGGCCCCAATGCCCAACACCACGAGCGCGATCAGCGCGACGGTCCCGCGGGCCTCCGTCCTGGGGCGCGTCGGCGCCGGCGAGTTTTCAGAGGGGGTGTCGGTCACTGGGCGGACGTGCTGGTCACCAAGGGGAGCGCCTCAAGGCGGGGCGCAGGGTCGTTGCCGTACAGCACATACAGGCCTCGTCCGTCGGTCGCAATACCTGTCCAGCCAGTGCGCAGTGGGTCGATGCGTCGCTCCAGCAGCAAGCGCCCGGTCGTCAGGTCGAGCAGCGTGACCACGCGGGGGGTGGCGATCACGAGGGCGCCGAGGGCAGGCATTTCGACGACGTGTGTGACGCG
Organism: uncultured Pseudomonadota bacterium; assembly: GCA_937890335.1. GTDB lineage: Bacteria > Myxococcota_A > Bradymonadia > Bradymonadales > CALBXO01. The sequence goes on from CALBXO010000515.1 coordinate 16,948, forward strand.
CCCGGTGGAGGGTCGAGTGGTGCGCCAGATCCTCTCCAGGGTTCCGAGGTTCCACCGGTCGATCTCCACCATGTCGAGCAGGACGCCGGTTCTCGGCGCGTGGGAGACCAGGGACGTGGGGCCGAAGTGGAGCTGTGTCTGGGGCAGCCGCGCTCGGGGCCTCTCCAGGAGAGCCGCTTCGATCCCGTCAGTGTTGGACTCTGGTGCGGGAAACGAGCGCATTCCCAGGCCAGTTGGACGAACCGAGACCCCAGCGACCTGGGCGCGCTGCTCGTCGTGAAGCGTCCGGCCAGTGAGCGCGTCGACGGACCACACGCGGTGCGGCGTGGCCGCGAGCAGTACGTCGCCGACCAACCGGAAGCCGCGGACGTCCTCTGGGTCCAGCCGCCAGACCTCCCGCGGCGCCCTGAAAGGTGGTGCGGGCTCTCGGGCGCCTGGGCTGCTGAGATCCAGCGCTACGACCGCCGGCTCTGGGTCCTCAAGCCGCACGATTGCCAGGGCGCCAAGCGGGCCGCGGACGACGCCGAGCAGTACGTGGCCGTCGCAACCGTGCCCGGCGATCCAGGCGCCGCTGCGCGGGTCCAGCGTGACCAGCGTGTCGCGATCGGTGCTCAGGTAGAAGCGGTCACCCAAGGCGAACGCTGCGTGGATCTTGCGATTGGCGGGATCAAAAGTCCAAAGAGCGGCCCCGTTGCTGGGGTCGAGCCCGACGGCGCGGTCACCGCTTTGGTAGATGGCGGCGTCTGGCGTGGCGTGGACCTTGTCCCGGATGAGGCCACGCGGCACATCGATGACGCGGCTCCAGCGCTGGGCACCGGTGCGTGGTTCGAGGCAGCGGATCAGGCGCTGCGGCTCCTCGGCATCAATCGGGGTGCGGCCAAACACCAGCACACATCCGGATCCCACCGCGACAGTCAGGTTGCGGAAGTGGTCTGGGAGCTCTGCGTGCCAGGGTTCGGCGAGGGGGGGACCGGCGCGCCGAACCAGCTCCGAACGGGCGGAGGTACAGGCTGTGGCAGTGCTGGCCACAAGCGCAACGAGCAGAAAGGTACGTCCCGGGATTGCACGCGTCATGGAAGTCTCGTTATCCTCCTCGGGATGCGACGCGTCCAGTCTCCACAATCCCTCCCGGCCCTGCTCTGTGTTCTCATGACCCTCCCGGTCGTGGGTCTGTGCGGCTGCGCCGACGACCTGGATCCAAGGCAACCGCAGGGGGCCTACCTGATCTTCCGCCAGGCTCTGTTTACGCAGGACGCGGAGACCGCCTGGAGCTATCTCGACGCCGGCACCCAAGCCGTGTTTGAGGATCGCGCCAAAGCCCTGGACGACATGTCCGAGGACATCGTGCGGTTCCTTCCGCAGGTGGACCAGCGGCTCGCCCGGAAACAGACGGGCGCTGAGCTCCTGAAGGCCAAGCAGATCACGGACGGGAAGGCGTTGTTCATCCTGCTGTTTACGCCCGCCGCCGTGCCCGTGACACCCGAGATCGAGGTGGGTACGCAGATCAGCTCGGTGGAGGTCAACGACGCGGAAGATGAGGCGATCATCGTGACCGAGTCCGGGCAGCAGTACAGGCTCGTCGTCGAGGAGGACGGGGTCTGGCGGGTGTCGTCGTGGCGCGACCTCGCTGTGGAGCGGACCAAGTGGATCCTTGACAACCAGACGGCGCTGACGCAAACCGTGCAGGATCTGATCGCAGAAGAAAAAGAGGAGGTCGATCGCATTATCGACTTCCTCGTGAAGGAGGGTGGCGCGCAGAAGCCACCTTCTCCCTGAGCGAGCTTGCGCATCCCGCGGCCCGCTCGGAGGCTTAGCCCCGTCCGCAGGACCGTGAACGCAAGCGAGGAAACCCAGAGTAAGCCAGAGGGCGACGGCGCGCCGCTCGCGGGACCACCAAGTCCTGTGAGCGTTGGCGAGGTCGTCGACCAGCGCTACGTCATCCAGGAGATGATCGGCGCGGGCGGCATGGGTCTCGTCTACCGCGCGACCGAGGACGAAATTGAGCGCGAGGTGGCGCTCAAGTTCATCCTCGTCAACGACACCCTTCCGCAGCCGGAGCAGGACGCCTACTACGAGCGCTTCCGCAACGAGGCCCAGGCGCTGGGATCTCTGCCGCCGCACGCAAACCGCGTGGTGCTCTACCAATACGGTCAGCACTCCGGTGCTGCGTATATGGCGATGGAGTTCGTGCGTGGGAAGAGCCTGGCGGAGGCGATGGATGGCGGGCTGACCCTCGAGCAGATCGTGACCTACGGTCGCCACATGGCCATGGCGCTGGTCGATGTGCACGCCAGCGGCATTGTGCACCGGGACATCAAGCCCGAGAACCTCATCGTGGCCCGTTCCCTGCTCGGCGACGAGCTGCTCAAGCTCATCGACTTTGGGATCGCGCGCGCCCCCTTCAAGATGGTGGGCCAGGAGGCGGAGGCGGAGGACGACGAACGGGAGCTGCTCGGCACCGTGCTCTACATGGCGCCCGAGCTCATTCTGGATGGCACCGAGACGCCGCAGACCGACATCTACGCCATGGGCGTGATTCTGTACGAG
>CALBXO010000516.1 GCA_937890335.1 uncultured Pseudomonadota bacterium
GCGGCCGCTTGGTGGACATGATCGACGCTCACTATCGCGCGGTGCAGGAGACGCCAGACCTGGCGCGAATGTTCTTCCAGGCTCGCTTCAGCCCCGAACACAAGCAATTCGCGGAGCAGATGGCGCCCACCGACGCTCTGCTCCGAACCCAATTCATCGCCATGTTGGAGAAGGCCCAGGTAAGCGGGGAGATTGCCCCCGAGACGGACCTGACCATCGCCTACCTGCACCTTGGCGGCCTGCTCAGCACGCCAATACTCGAGTTCCTCAAGGGAGCTCCCGTAGACCTGAGCCGTGCTACGGCCGAGTCCCTGGTGGACCAGTTTCTCCGAGGCGTAGCCCCCAACGATGCCGGGGCCCATCCATGACACACACCAATAAGAGTCGCTGCCTGTCTGTGTTCCTCACCGCCGCGCTGGTTGCCACTGCGACCGGGCCTCTCTCGGGCTGCACGGGAGACGAGAGCGAGGCGGGTACCACCATGGACGCTCCGCGCGACAAGCCGCGCGTCCAGGCGATGACGGTCACCGCCGAGTCGTTTCAATCCACGGCGATCCTGACGGGAACCACGGAAGCGGACGAGGTGGTGCGCGTGTCCGCGGAGATGCCTGGCCGGGTCCTGTCGATCGGCTTCGAAGAGGGCGCCGAGGTCAAGAAGGGCGCGACGCTCATCCGCGTGGACGCCCGGACGGACCGCGCGATGCTCGGCCAGTACCGCGTGCAGAGAGACCAGGCCAACAAGGACCTGGCCCGCACCAAGGACCTCCACGGGCGCGGCCTGGCCACAGACGCCGACGTGGAGCGGGCCGAGACACAGTACAAGATGGCGTCGTCGAGCGTGCGCATGGCGCAGACCGGGGTCGGCAAGAGCACCGTGGACGCGCCCATCACAGGCATCGTGGACACTGCCCACGTCAGGGCTGGTGAGTACGTCAACCCCGGCGCCCCCATCGCCACCATCGTCAACTTCGACAAGCTGCTCGTGCGGGTACCCCTGCCCGAGTCCATGCTGCTGGCCGCAAAGCCCGGCAGCACCGTGCAGGTCAGGTTTCCGGCGCTGAAGCGCTCCCTGGCGGGCAAGGTCAAACGCGTGGGCGTCCAGGCGCACGAGGGGACGCGGACCTTCCCGATGTTCGTGGAGATCGACAACGCCGATCACGCTCTCCGTCCAGGGCTCAGGGCCGCCGTCACGCTCGTGACGGCCGAGCACTCCAACGCGGTGCTCATCCCAAGGGACGCCGTGATCGAGGGCATCAAGGACCGGTACGTCTTCCTCCTGGACGGGGACCGGGCCAAACGCGCGCCCATCCAGCTCGGCGACGGGCAGGCCGACCGCGTCCAGGTGCTCGAGGGCGTCGCCGCGGGCGACAAACTCATCCACGTGGGGCACCGCGACCTCGCGGACCAGGATGAGGTCCTGGTGCTGGGAGACGCGCAATGAGCCCGACTCGCTTTGCCATCGACCACGCGGTGGCCGTGTACGTCCTCGTGGCCGTGCTCAGCATCGCGGGCCTCGCGGCCTATGTGGGCATGCCCCGCGAGGCCGCGCCGGACATCACGATCCCCGTCGTGGTGGTGTCCACGCCCTACTTTGGCGTCGCCCCCGCCGACATCGAGCAGCTGGTAACCCGCCCCATCGAGGAAGAGCTCCAGGACGTGAAGAACGTGGACACGATCACGTCTTCCTCGTCCGAGGGCATCAGCATCATCACGGTGAAGTTCGAGGCCGACACCGACATCGACGACGCCATCCAGAAGATGCGCGAGAAGGTCGACAAGGCGCGGCCCAAGCTGCCCGAGGACGCCGAGGACCCGACGCTCACGGAGATCAACTTCTCCGAGTTCCCGATCATGCTGGTGAACTTCCACGGTGACGCGGACCCGCTCGCGTTGGAGCGAGTCGCGGAGCGGATACAGGACCGGATCGAGAAGGTCCCCGGTGTCCTCAGCGTGAACCTCGCGGGTGGGCTCGACCGAGAGATCCACGTCGACGTCGACCCGGACAAGCTGCAGCACTACAAACTGAGCCTGAGCGACGTGGTCCAGGCCATGCGGCGCGAACACGTGAACCTGCCGGGTGGCTCCATTGACGTAGGCTCCCTCAAGTACCTGGTCCGCGTCGACGGTGAGTTCAAGGGCGCCGACGCGCTCGGCGCCATCGTGGTCAAGGAGGAGGACGATAGGTCCGTTCTGCTCGAGCAGGTCGCCACGGTCACGGACGGCTGGAAGGACCGCGACAGCGCGTCGCGCTTCAACGGCGTCCCCAGCGTGAGCCTCTCCATCCAGAAGCGCGCCGGTGAGAACCTCATCGCCATCACGGACGGCGTTCAGCAGATCCTCAAGGAAGAGCGGCTGCGGCTCCCGACTGGCGTGGAAGCAACCGTCACCGCCGACGTCTCTGAGCAGATCGACGAGATGGTGTCCGACCTCGAGAACAACATCCTGACTGGGTTGCTCCTGGTGGTTCTCGTCCTGTTCCTGTTCATGGGCGGCGTGCGCAACAGCCTGTTCGTCGCCGCGGCGATCCCGCTGTCCATGCTCATCAGCTTCATCGTGCTCGACGCGATGGGCGTGACGCTCAATATGGTGGTGTTGTTCTCCCTGATGCTCGCGCTCGGGATGCTCGTGGACAACGCGATCGTCATCATCGAGAACATCTACCGCCACGCGTCCGAGGGCAAAGGGCGCGTGCAGGCTGCGCGCGACGCGGTGGAGGAGGTCGGCTGGCCGGTCATCACGTCTACGGCCACCACGGTCGCCGCGTTCTTCCCGATGATGTTCTGGCCCGGGATGATGGGCGAGTTCATGGGCTTCCTGCCTCTGACGGTCATCGTCGTCCTCATCAGCTCCTTGTTTGTGGCGCTCATCATCAACCCGGTGTTCGCCTCGACGCTGCTGCACGTGAAGAAGGGGCAGGCGCGCAACGCCGACGGCGACGCGATCCCCGACAACCTGACCTACCGGGCGTACCGCGCGACACTGAACTGGTCGCTGCGACACCGCGGCGTGGTGATGCTGCTGGCGGTGGGCAGCCTCTTCGGGACGTTCGTCGCGTACGGTGCCCTCGGCCACGGCGTCGAATTCTTCCCGGAGTCCACCCCGCGACGGGCCTTCGTGAAGGTCAACGCGCCGGCCGGCACCAACCTCGAGACCTCGGACAGAATCGCCAGCGTCTACGAGGAGAAGGTCGGCAAGCTGCCGCTGGACAGCTACGTCCTGAACATCGGCGCTGGCGGCACAGACCCCTTGTCTGGCGGCGGCGGGGGCAGCCCCGCTGAGAAGTCTACATTCACCCTGGAGTTCAAAGACGCCGCCACCCGCAGCGAGGAGCCTCAGGTGACCATCGAGCGCCTGCGGGCCATGGCCAAGGAGCAGGCCGGCGCGGAAATCCTCGTCGAAAAGGAGTCCGGCGGGCCCCCGGCCGGCAAGCCCGTGGTCATCCAGGTGATTGGCGACGACTACCACCAGCTTGGCGCGATCGCCGCCGAGCTGCGGCGCAAGATCATCGACACCCCTGGCCTGACCGACCTCAAAGACGACTACGTCGTGGGGCGGCCGGAGATTCGCGTCGACGTGGACCGCAGACAGGCGGCGCTGCTCGGCGTGAACACGTCTTCCATTGCGGACACGGTCCGCAGCGCCATCAGCGGCACGGACGCCATCAAGATCCGCGACGGCGCCGACGAAATCGATGTGCTCGTGCGGCTCGCGCCCGACGCGCGCCGGCACATTGACGATCTCCAGAACCTGACGGTCACGGGGCGCGACGGCAACCAGATCCCGCTGCGCGAGGTCGCCCATCTGGAGACCAAGGGGGGGACCGGGTCCATCCGGCACACAGACCAGGATCGCGTCGTCACCATCGAGGCGAACGCCGCCGAGGGGTTCCTGCCCAATGAGGTGCTGGCAGTGGTCCAGACCACGCTCGCGGATCACACACTGCCCGACGGCTACCGCATCGACTACGCCGGCGAGAACAAGGACCAGGCGGAGGCGAGCGCGTTCCTCATCAAGGCGCTGCTGGCGGCGCTGTTCCTCATCGCGCTGGTGTTGGTGACCCAGTTCAACTCCCTGCTGCAACCGTTGGTCATTGTCGCCAGCGTGCTGCTGAGCCTCATCGGCGTGCTCTGGGGTCTTATCCTCACCGCGACGCCGTTCGGCATCATCATGGTGGGGATAGGGATCATCTCGTTAGCGGGGGTCGTGGTGAACAACGCCATCGTCCTCATCGACTACACGAACCAGCTCAAGCGCGAGGGGCAGAGTTCGCACGACGCCATTGTGCGCGCTGGGCTCGTGCGCTTCCGCCCCGTTCTGCTGACCGCCGTGACCACCATCCTTGGACTCATCCCGATGGTCATCGGCATCTCGTTCGACTTCTTTGCCTTCGAGTTCATCTTCGGGAGTACGTCCGTGGAGATGTGGGGGCCCATGGCGCGGTCCGTCGCCGCAGGCTTGTCCGTCGCGACCGTCCTGACCCTTGTTGTCGTGCCCGTGATGTACTCCCTGGCGGACGACCTCAGCGCAGGCCTGGCCAGATTGTTTGGTCGCGGCGAGGAGTCCGGCGACGGCCCCTCCGGCGAACAGTCGAGCAAATTGGGGACCGCTGCGGCGACGCTGGCTGTGCTGACCGTGGTCGCCATCGCCGCTGCGTTCCTCATGCCCGCCCAGGCGCAGGCGCAGACCGCGCCGAAGACGCTGACGCTGACGCAGGTCATCGAGCTCGCCGAGGTCCACAACCCCGACATGGCACAGGCCCAGGAGCGCCTGGAACAATCCCAGATCCTCCTCGACCGCGCGTGGGCCGTCGTCATTCCGTCAGCCTCCGTGCAGGGCACGTACACCATCTTCGACAAGGAGCAGGTGGCGGAGTTTGGCCCTGCCGAGATCGTCATCCGCCCCGGCACCGAGTTCCGGGCAACGGGCACACTGCGCAGCCACTTTGACGGCCGCATCTTCCCGCTGCTGCGCAGCGCGCGCCTCAGTGAGGACGTCGCCCGGCTGTCCAGAGAGCACCTGGCCGGCGAGGTGCGCTACAACGTCACCGCCCAGTACTTTCAGCTGCTGGCCATCCACAAGCTCATCGAGATCTCGGAGACCTCGGTGACCATCCGCCAACGCGTGCTCAAGACTGCGGAGGACCGGCTGGCCGCGGGCGTGGGCACCGAGTTTGAGGTCACGCGCGCCAAGGCCGAGGTGCTCAACGCACAGCGAGACCTGGAGCGCGCGCGCGTCTCCTTCGGCCTGGCACGGGAAGCGCTGGCCATCACCGCCGGGATCGAGCCCGGCTTTGAGGTCGTCCCGCCGCGTCCCGCGGAGCTTCCCGGCGTTCCGGAGTCCATCCCCGAAGAGGTCGTGCGCAACCGCCCGGACATCTTGGCTGTGGAGAAACAGGCGCAGATCTCAGAGAACCAGATCGAAGCGGTCTGGTGGACCTACGCCCCCACATTGACCGCCCAGCTCAACGCGTCCCAACAGGAGGAGACGGCGTTCAATCCCGACGCGTTCAGCTGGAACGTCCAGCTCATCGCGTCCTGGACTCTGTACGACGGTGGCCTGCGCGAGGCTGAGCTGGCCGACGCCCGCTCCAAGGCGCGCTCCAGTCGCCTCACGCGGGATCAGACCGAAAGGGTGCTGCGGTCCAACTACCGGCAAGCGGCCGCAGACCTGGACAGTCACCTCCTGCTGCGCGCCACCGCTGCGGAGCAGGTGGTTGTGGCAGAGAAGGCGCTGGGACAGGCGGAAGATGGCTACCGGCTCGGCGCGCTGCGCCAACTCGACGTTCTCGACGCCGAGGCCCAGCTGCGGCTCGCGCGCACGCAGCTGGCTTCCGAGGAGCTTCAATGTGAGCTCGCCCGCCGCAATGTGCTGAGGCTATTGGGACAGGAAGCCCGCTGAGCGCCGGGCATGGTGTGAGTTCGCCCGCCGCAATCCGCTGAGACTGGGACAGGAAGCCCGCTGGGCGCGGGCTGCGGCAGCTCCCCTACAACAATACGGACCTCGCAAAGGCTGACGCCTACTGCGGGCAGGACTCCTCAGGCACGCACAGCAAGGCCGGGTTCTGGTCGTCCCCAAAATTGCAGCACGTCTGACCGCTGCCGCAGTCAGCATCGGTAGCGCACATGCCGCCGCCGAGGTTGTTCTCGTCAAAGCACGCCTCCTGCGAGTTCATGGCGCAGGCCGCCTCCAGCCGCGACTGCTCCGCGGGGGTCAGCGTGACCTCGGTGCCATCGGGACAAACGAAGACCTGGTCGGCCTCCTCGTCCTCACCGCCGCGGATGATCCACTCCATGCCCTGCGGGTTGCGGTACGTCACATCCCCCGACTCCTCGTCGATGATGAGGTTGGCGCACAGCTGGCCACCGGGACCAAAGAACCCGTCCTCGCTGAGCCGCGCGCCGTTCTCCCACACGATGTCCGGGCCCTGGAGTGAGCACGACCCCTGCGGGTTCCAGCACTCGATGATCGCGGCCAGCCCCCCAAGGCATGCCTCCGCGGCGACGGCCTCCGCACGGCACCCTCCGCCAATGCCGTTGTTGCCGCCGTTGTTGCCGCCGTTGTTGCCGCCGTTATTGCCGGCGACATCCACCACGACAAAGTCGCCCGAGTCCGTGCAGCGCTCGTCGTCGCACACCGGTGGAATCTGGGTGTCCTCGCTGCCTGTCATATGCTCGCGCGACACGTACTCACCGTCCGCGCCGTACACCCGGACCTCGACCAGTGAGTTCTTGCGCGCCGCGACGCAGAACTGGCCGTCCTCGTGGGAGAAGCCTGCCGTCACGCCGGCGTAGTCGATGCCCAGGACCTGGATGAACACGCCCTCAATCGGGTCACCGCCGGCGTTGGCGACATCTCCGCGGACGCAGGTCGCCTCGATGGAGCGGTCCAGGTTCCACGACGAGAAGTGCTCCACGGTGCCGGTGTACATATTGGTGTCGCCGTCGCGCGTGGCGACCTGGTCGGACAGCGCCCAGTCATCAAACACATTGTGCCAGAGCGGAATCGTCTCCGGCAGATCCTGGATGCTCTCGCCGGCTGGGACGCGGATGTTGACCGACGGCTGGCCCATCATCCGCAAATTGACCCCGGCCTCCGACCGGAATTCGACCTCCATCATCCCAAAGCTCTCGAGCAGGGTCCCATCGCGCGTCGCGTCCAGGGGCGCGGGGTACGCCTCCAGCTCGGCTGGGATCGTCGGGTCCAGCGGAGTCAGGTACACTCCGACCATGCCGGTGTGGGGCACATCACTCAGGTCCATGAACTGGACGATGGGGAACTCCACTGCGGCCCCCCGCGGACCCTCCACCATGCCCCCGAGCTCCGGGTTGAGCATGAACGGCCCTGCCTGCGCGGCCATTCGAACCGGCAGGAACGAGCGGCCGTTCTCCCCGACGATGGCCTGTTTGCGCACCGTCACGCGGCCCGTCTCCAAGAAACTGACCGTCACACGGCCCGACTCCACATCCAGCTCCCACTCACCGGCCGCGTCCGTACTGGTGCTGACGGAGTCGCCGCCGTCCCGGTGGGTGGTCGTGACAAAGACGCCCTCGAGCGGGCTGCCCTCCATGTCGGTCACGACGCCACTGAGCGGCGCCGCGTTGCTGCCGAACTCGCCACCGGAGCCCCCGCTGGACCCGCCGCAGCCAAAGAGGCCCGCTGCAGCGATGCAGCAGGCAATCAACGTCGTCGCTCTCATATTCGCCATCCGTGTTGTTCGAGCGCCAACCCTACCCTTGGCACGACGCAGCAGACAAGGTAGAACGTGTTCTACTGAAACACGTTCTACCCCCACCCGGACCATGTACCTCGACTACACCCCCGACCAGAAAGCCCTGTGCGACGAGATCCGCGCGTACATGGACGGATTGCTGACGCCGGAGCTCCGCGCCGAGCTCGACCACAGCGAAGGGGGTGGCCCGCTCTACATGGCCGCCGTCCGGCAGATGGGCGCGGATGGCTGGCTGGGCATCGGCTGGCCCAAGGAGCACGGTGGACAGGGACGTGGACCCATCGAGCAGTTCATCTTTTTTGACGAAGTACAGGGGTCCGGTTTCCCCGTCCCCATCCTCACGCTCAACACCGTGGGTCCAGCGCTGCTCCGCTTCGGAACCCCGGAACAGATCGCGACGTACGCGCCCGCAATCCTGAAGGGCGAGTGCCACTTCAGCATAGGCTACACGGAGCCGAGCGCGGGCACGGACCTGGCCTCACTCCAGTGCAAGGCCGAGCTCGACGGCGACGAGTGGGTCATCAACGGCCAAAAGATCTGGACGAGCCTGGCGGACCACGCGGACTTCATGTGGCTGGCCTGCCGGACCGAGCCCGACGCCCCGAAACACAAAGGAATCAGCATCCTCATCATCCCTGTGGACGCGGAAGGCGTCTCGGTCACGCGGATGCACGCCCTCGGGGACAACAACGTCAACGCCTGCTACTTCGACAACGTCCGCATCCCCGCCGGCAACCTCGTCGGTCAACGCGGCGGCGGCTGGAAGCTCATCACCACGCAGCTCAACCACGAGCGGGTCGCGCTCAACGCCGTCGCTCCCATCGAGCGATTGGCCGAACAGACGCGCGACTGGGCCGCGGAGAACGGATCGCTGGCCACACCCTGGGTCCGTGCCAACCTCGCCTGGGTGGACGCCCACCTGGAGGTGCTGCGCCTGCTCAACTGGCAGCAGGCGTGGGCCATTGAGCAGGACATCCTCAGCATGGCCGACGCGAGCGCCATCAAGGTGTTTGGCAGCGAGTTCTATGTGGAGGCGTCTCGCAAGCTGATGGAGATCCTCGGCACCGCCGGAATCATCAAGGTCGGCTCCGTGGGTGCCGGCATCCAGGGTCGCCTGGAGCGGTTCTACCGGATGTCGCTGGTGCTCACCTTCGGCGGTGGGTGCAACGAGGTGCAGCGAGACATCATCGCCATGGCTGGACTGCGGATGCCGCGGGCGCGGAGATAAACGATGGACTTTGCCTTTGACGAGATCCAGGACGGCATCCGCGGGCTGTGCAAGCAGGTGTTCACCGAGCAGGTGACCGAGGAGAGCCTGCGCGCGATCGGCAGCGATTGGTTTCACGCCAAGGCCTGGAAGAGCCTCGCCCAGGCGCAGGTTCTCGGGCTCGCGCTCAAAGAGGACGTCGGTGGCGCCGGCCTCGGCCTGCTCGAGCTCTGTCTGCTGCTCCAACAGGTGGGGCGGACGGTCGCGCCGGTTCCCGCCCTGTCTACCCTGGTGTTGGGCGCCCTGCCCGTCGATCAATTCGCCTGCGACGAGACGCGCCGCCGCCTCCTGCCCGGCGTCATCGCCGGCGAGGCCTTCCTCACAGGAGCGCTGGAGACAGACGCCGAGGTGCGGGGTGGGAAGCTCTACGGCGAGGCCCACTTCGTGCCCGACACGCACCTGGCGACCCACGTCGTCGTCGCGACACCACAGGGTCTGTTCCTGACGGAGGTCGGCGAGCGCGAGATCCAATGGGCGACCAACGACGAGCCGTTGGCGTTGCTGCGGTTTGATGGGGCCGAGGGCGAGCTCATCGCCGAAGGGCCAGCGCCCGTGGAGTGGATGCGGCAGCGCGGCGTGCTGGCCCACTGCGCCATCATGCTCGGCGTCGCCGAGCGAGCCATGATCCTTACGGCCAATTACGTCACCGAGCGCCAGCAGTTTGGTGTGGCCATTGGCACGTTCCAGGCTGTGTCCCAGCGCGCCGGCGACATGTACATCGACGCGACCGTCATGCGCAGCTCACTGTGGAACGCCGCGTGGCGCATTGACGAGGACCGCGATCCCGCCCGCGCGCTGTGCATCGCTCGTTTCTGGGCGTCGCAGGGTGGACACCGCATCGTCGCCGCCGCCCAGCACCTCCATGGCGGCATGGGGTTTGACCGGGACTACGCGCTGCACCGCTACTTCCTGTGGAGCAAACGACTGGAATTCTCGCTGGGGGGCTCCAGCGCCCAATTGGCACAGCTCGGCGATCTCATCGCCCAGGGGACCGCCTGATGGAACGCTTTGACTACATCGTCATCGGGGCCGGTTCCGCCGGCTGTGTGATCGCCAACCGCCTCAGCGAGGACCCCAACACAAAGATCCTCGTGCTCGACGCCGGTGGCCCGGACAACTCCTGGTTCTACCAGCGGCCCGGCGCATTGGCGCTCGTGTACCAGATCCCACAGCTCAAAAAGAAGGTGGACTGGGGCTACAAGACCGAGCCGCAGACCCATATGGACAAGCGGGTCATGCCGTGGACCCGAGGCAAGATCCTCGGCGGCTGCAGCACCGTCAACGGCATGGTCTACATCCGCGGGCACCGCGACAACTACGACGAGTGGCGCGACAAGTACGGCTGCCAGGGCTGGGGCTACGACGACGTGCTCCCCCTGTTCAAACGCTCGGAGGGCCACGTAGACGGGGCCAGCGAGTACCACGGCGGCGACGGGCCGCTGAAAATCACCCGGCAGGACGGGTGCAGCGTCATCTCGTCCGCTTTCAACGAGGCCATCTCCAAGGTCTGCAACGTCCCCCAGATCCCGGATCTCAACGTGCCGGCGCCGGAGGGATCGAGCCTGTACGAGATGACCTGCGCCAACCGTCGGCGCTCCAGCACCGCCCACGTCTACCTGGAGCCCGCGATCGCCCGCGGGAACGTGGACGTGCGAACCCACGCGCTGGTGCACCGCATCGTCATCGAGAACGGCCGGGCAACAGGGGTCACCTACGAGCGCGACGGCCAGGTCCAGACTGCGCACGCCGACGCAGAGGTCATCTGCTCCGCCGGCGCGATTGGCTCCCCGCAGCTGTTGCAACTGTCCGGCATTGGCCCTGCCGACCACCTGAGCAAACTTGGAATCGACGTCGTCTCGGACCTCGCCGGCGTCGGCCAGAACCTGCAGGACCACCTGATGTTCCCGGTCCGTCTCCACGCGACCAAGGACACCGGCCACACGTCCACGGCGCTGCACATGCTCAGCGGCATCTTCAACGACGTGGTCCTCAACAAGGGCTGGATGGGCAAAACGTTCCTGGAGGGGGGCGGCTTTGTGAAGAGCCGGGACGACGTGCCGCGCCCGGACATCCAGTACTTCTGCATCCCCTGGGGCTACCCGGAACCCAACGACGACGTCCCGGAGTCGGCGTTCATCGACACCAAGCACAGCCTCACGATCCTGTCGGGCCTCATCTACCCGGACAGCAAGGGCGAGGTGATGATCAAGTCCGCGGACCCGACCGCACACCCGATGATCGACCCCCACTACCTGGAGGACGATCGCGACATGCAGGTTCTCCTGGCGGCGTTCCGGCAGGTGCGGCAATTCGTGCAGACGGACCCCCTCAAGGGCTACCTCAAGACCGAGCAGAATCCAGGGCCCGACTGTCAGACCGGGGAGCAGATGCGGGCCCATATCCGCAACACCGGCAAGACCATCTTCCACCCGGTGGGCACCTGCGCGATGGGCACGCACGACGGCGCTGTCGTGGACCCAGAGCTGCGCGTGCGTGGCGTGGAAAACCTGCGCGTGGCCGACGCCTCGGTCATGCCTCGCATCGTCGGCGGCAACACCAACGCGCCGAGCATCATGATCGGCGAGAAGTGCTCAGATCTCTTGCGCAGATAACGCGCAGGCCGGGTGCTTACCCCCGTTCCTCAACGCGGGTATGATGGCACCATGAAACTCAAGAACATTGTCCTTGCCTCCGACCTGCTCGACTCGTCGCGCGTGGCGCTCGCCCACGCTGCCGGGGTCGCAAAAGTCACCGGCGCTACGCTCACGCTGCTCCATGTCGACGAGATCGCCGCCATGGGTGTGCACGACGCCCCCGAGTGGGAACGCTACGTGGAGAACGTTCTCAGCGTCCGGAACCAGCGGTTGGACGAGGAGCTCGCCAAGCTCGAGGAATGGGGAGTGGACGCCCGCGTCGACGTCGTCGCCGGCACGCCAATGGTGAAGGTGGTCGAGTACTGCCAGGAGAAAAAGCCCGACCTCATCGTGCTCGCCAAACATGGGCGGCGCGGGATCGAGGGCATCCTCATGGGCTCCGTGTCCCGTCGCATCGTCAGGCAGACTGCGATTCCCGCGCTCGTCGTGCACGCCTACGCGGACCCGGAGCCCGGCTCGTTTGAGCAGCCCGTCACCTACACCCATATGATCACCCCGACGGACTTCTCGGACGACTCGCACCGCGGCATCGTGTACACGCGGGAGCTGCAGAAGACGTTCAAGACCAAGGTGTCCGTCGTGCATGTTGTGCAGCCCCCCCTTGTGCTGCCCGGCTTCCCCGGCGACGCCCCCATCCCCATTCCCATGCGCGCGCGCGCCCAGATGGAGTTGAACCAGACCGAACAGCTGCGGCAGATCCTCAAGCGCAATGACATCGACTGGGACACCTTGGTGGCGGTGGGTAACGTTCCGGAGAACATCGTTCAACTCGCCGAGCAGGTGGAGGCCGACCTCATCGTCATGCCGAGCCACGGCCACGGGCGCATCCACCACGCGTTCTTTGGTTCGACCACAGAGTCGGTGTTGGAGTTGAGCACGCTTCCAGTGCTGGTGCTCCCTCACGAGATGCTGGCCACGGTCCAGGGCTGATGGCGCTGCCGGGCTGGCTGAGTCCTACCCGCCTGGAGGCCCGCCGCCTCATGCGAAAGATGCGGCGGCACGGGATGCGGGAGTGGAAGGTGGTCGTGGGCAACGGCACTGTCCACGGCTGGATCGGCAACGGTCCACCCGAGCGCCCGCTCGTGTTGCTCCAGGGGTTTGGCGGCAGCGCCCTCTGGCAATGGCACCAGCAAGTGCGGGCGTTCTCCCGCGACTTCCAGCTCTTCCTCCCCAACCTGTTCTTCTTCGGCGACAGCAGCTCGAAGATGACCGACCGGTCGCTGGAGTTTCAGGCCGAGGCAGTGCTCCAGATGATGGACCGCTTCGGCGTGGACACATTCGACCTCGGAGGGCTGTCCTACGGCGGACTTGTGGCGTTCCAGCTCGCGCACGACCACCCGGACCGCGTGCGCAAGCTTGTGATCACGGCCAGCCCTGGCCCCGTGATGACGCGGGGCGATTTTGACGCGATGCTCGGCCGCTTTGGCGTCGGGACCATCGACGAGCTCTTCCTGCCGGAGAACCCTGACGGCGTCCGACGGCTCATTGAGGTCGCCTGGCACAAGCCAATGTGGACGCCTCGCTTTGCCTTGGCAGACGCGCACAAGCGGCTGTTCACGCAATACGTCGAGGAGAAGGGGCAGCTGCTGGCGCACTTGTCACGACTCATCGATGACCCTGCCACGGCCGAGCGAACGATCCCGCACGAAACCCTGCTCGTCTGGGGAACCCACGACCCAATCTTCCCTCTTGACGTCGGCCACCGCCTGCGTGACCGCCTGGGTGACCGCGCAGCGCTGCACGTCATCGACGGCACGGCGCACTGTCCAAACATCGAACGACATCGGGAGTGGAACCAGATCGTGCTACCGTTTCTGAACACATGACACGCTACCTATTGGTCGGAAATCCCACGGCGCAGTCCGGCAAGGCCCGCGCCCGTATCGATCGCACCCTGGACGCCATCATCGCCCGCGGCATCCGCGTGGACTTCCTGCCCACCAAACCCGCCGGGGCGACGGTGGAAGCGGTCTCCATCGCGGTGGCGAACACCGCCTACGACGCATGCATCTACCTGGGCGGAGACGGCACCTTCCACGAGGTGGGCCGAGGATTGCTGGCGGCGGGAACCGACACCCCGATGGGGATGATGCCGTCTGGCACCGCCAACGATCAGGGGCGGTCCTTTGGCATCGACTCCGCCGCGGACGCGCTGGAGCGAAACCTGGACATCATCGGTGAGGGGCACGTCACCCGGCTGGACGGAGGCCAGCTCCAGCGCCTGGACGACGACGGCGAGGTCATCGCGCAGACCGTCTTTTTTGACTCCGCCGGATGGGGGATGCAGCCCGATATCCTCGCGGCGCGCAACCAGGACCGCGAGGCCATCAGCGGCTTTCCGCTGCTCCGGGACATCTACCGCGACAAGGCTGTGTACGTGGGTGCCGCGCTGGACCAATTGCTCCAGTCCTACGTCGAGCCCGTGAAGTTCAGCGCCGAGGTCACCATCGATGGGGTCACGCACCAGCTCGTGGGGCTCACGGACCTCATCATCAACGCAACGGCGATCTACGCCGGGTCATGGGTGTTGGACCGCGGCGGCCTGCCCGACGACGGGCGCATGGAGCTCGTCCCAATGCACGGCCGTCGCGAGTGGATCTCCAAAGCCATTCGGGACCACGCCGAGTCGCCAGTCTGGCAGGAAGACCTCGACCTCTTCGGCGTGAGCCACTCCGACTCCCACCCCGGCGCGCGCTTCGACATCACGCTCAGCCGCCCGGAAGGCGAGGAGCGCGTGCGCTCGCAGGTCGACGGGGAGGAGTGGGTGGCCGGGAACGTATTCCGCGTCGACGTCCTCCACGGCGCGCTCCCGCTCATCACCCGCTCCGATTGGTCCCCTCCTTGGATGGGGTAGCGTCCGATCTGCGCTGAGCGCCCGGTCTACACCAGCTTCTGAAGCAGGTCGAAACTCACAGCGTCACCCTGCGCGAGCGCCTTGGTGATCTGCTTGACCGTCTCCATGGGCGGCTCGATGCCTGCGGCCCCAAAGGAAGCGTTGATCAGGTCCCGCTCGCGCCGGCGCAGTCGGCCGTCCATCGCGGCGCTCGCGCACACGACCTGGAGCGCCACTTTCTGCTCGTGTTTGGGGAGCAGCTTCAACGCCGCAAGGAAATCCGCGGTGCTGTGCTCCACCTCTTCCTCCGGCGGACCGACCCGCTCGACGATCTCACGCAAAAACGCCAGCAGGTTTGGGTGCATGTCTGCCTTGCGCAGCACGCAGGCCGCGACGGCGCCGACCACGACACGCCGCCCCTCCGGGCTCAGGTCGGGGGGCGGGTCCAGCAGAACCGAGGCAAACTCCCGCGCTGCGGACGGCCCCAGGACCCGCACGCGCGCCTCCCACAGCACCCGCCAGCAGACCACCGCGTCCCAGACCGCAACCACGGGCACTGCGACGAGCGCCGCGGCGTACCGCAGTCCGAAGCGTCCGAGAATCCGCCGAAACACCGCCTTGAAGATGAAGTTGGTCAGCCCGACCTTGGCTTTGTAGAGCAGCGTGACCGCGACGAGCCACATCTTGGAGGTCTCGCCCCGCGGGTTCACGCCGAACTTCGGCTCGATGGGATTGGGCAGCTCAAGGGCAGCTCGCGCGAGCGCGCGCGCGTGAATCTGACGCTCAAACCGTTCGTCGCCCTCCTCGCCGAGGTGCACACCAGCCTGCCTGGCCAACGCGTGCACGCAATCCAGGCAGACTTTGTAGAGGTATCCAATCTCCAGAATCGTGACGAACACCGTGATGCAGCCGATGGCCGCCCAATTGGGCAGCCCAAACGTGGGCATCACCTCGGTCTCGACCAACATCTCGACCACGGCGCCAGCAAGTCCTGCCGCAGCCCCAGCGGCGAGGCCCTTGAGTGTGCCGATGCGCATGGTGCGCGACAGCGCCTCACGCTCCTCCTGGTTGAGGACATGCACGGGATCGTCGGGCCCCAGCTTCACCGGTGGCAGGCCCGCGGAGATGCTGTTGAGGTATTGAACGCCAAGCCGCTCGAGGAAGGGGAGCTTGTCCGCACCGGCAGGGGCTTTCACTTCGGCCGCGGGGGCCTCGCCGGCAGCGCTCACGTCTTGTCGAACACGCCGGCCACGAGCGCATCGACTTCACCGACGAGCGACTCCGCGCCAGCGCTGAACGAGGGCTCCAGGTACTCCCAGCGCGCCGCGGCGCCGATGCGGGCAGTTGCAGCCGCCTTGGAGTAACCGAGCGTCCGCAACAATACCGCCCGCTCGACGATCTCAGCGCGGAACATGTCCTCGTGTGCGCCGGCGCGAGGCGCCCGTGCACCGTTCACCTGCATCCAATCAAACGCCATGGGATCGGCCTCCTCGTTGGCCGCAATACGACCACAGCGACCGCACAGCGTCAATCGGAGCACCGGGCTGGTCAGCGGCACTCAAGGCAGATGGGGTCGCGGAAGCCGGGCATCGCGTTGAGCCCACGCCGGTCGAGCTGGACCGCCGCCTCAACGACGAAGTTCGGCGCCCGCAACGTCGGCCGCTGGGTGTCGAGCGCACCGAAGTGCGGCCGCAGACGGGCCTCGTGGAGCTCCTCGCGCGTCTCCGGGTCAAAGTAGACGAGGCGGTTGTCGAATTTGTCGGTGAGGACCAGATGACCGCGCTGGGGCAGGTGGTTGATGCGCTCCGGCAGCCAGTCCATCTCAGGGGCATCCACCGCGCCAGACTCCACATCTACACTGCGCAGGCCCTCGTGCCCGACCAGCCACAGGGCCCCCTCCGTCTCAGTGCGATCCACGTACTCGTTGAGGTGCAGCGACCCATCCGGGGCCTTGAAGAACGCCCCTCGGTCCAGGTCGAACATGTGCAGCCCCATGCCACAGCCCCCGTCCACGGCGACGAAGCGCCCACCCCGGACCACGTGGAACCGCAGGCTGCCCATCACGCAGCTGGGCTCGTACGAGCGCGGCCACATGGTGCCGAGGTCCACCACCATCAGCGCGCTTCGAGACTCGCCGTCACGCTCGATGGCCGACCAGCTGATCAAGGAGCGGCTGTCTTTGGAGAACGCCGCAATCCCGCGGGC
Organism: uncultured Pseudomonadota bacterium; assembly: GCA_937890335.1. Lineage (GTDB taxonomy): Bacteria > Myxococcota_A > Bradymonadia > Bradymonadales > CALBXO01. Next base: position 16,689 of record CALBXO010000516.1, read on the forward strand.
AAACGGCACCACGGAGGTGCTCTCGTCTCTCATGTCCACGACGAGAGTCTGATGCGTTGTGGACTCGCCCGCCTCGTCCCAGCTGAGGTAGGGCAGCGCGAGGTACCGGTCGTTGTCGGAGACGGTGACCCAGCTCCAGGAGCCAAAGTAGTCCGGTGAGACACCGTCCACGCGCAGGTCGAGGATGGGGTCCGTCCACAGTCCGTCTCGCTCGACCGCGAGAAGCGGCGAGGTCTCCTCAAAAGACCAGGCGAGTACCCGCGCGTAGCCGTTGGGGTTGACCTCGGTCACGCCGTCGGCGCCCTGGCGCCACAGGTCGTAGAAGACAAACGCGACCAGCGTGTCGGTTCCGTGCAGCCACTGCGCCTCGATGTGGTCTCCGTCGTGCGGGATGACGCGGGTGGCCAGCGTCTGGGTATCAAAGACGTGCACCGGCGCGCCGAGCTCGGCGTTGTCCGCGACGGCCACGTAGCGGCGCGACGGCGACATGCGCGTTCCGTGGTAGCGGACGCCGGGCGGCGGACCGACCGTGCTGACCAGCTCCAGCGTGACCGGGTCGAAGGTCAAGTACTTCTCCTGATCCGCGTACTCAGCCATGATCAATACGCGCCCGTTTGGGAAGAGCATGCGGGCATCCCGTGAGCCACTCAGGTCGGCAATCGCCTCCCCATCGCGCGCTCCGGGACGAACCCCGTACACGATCTTGCGTGGCGTCTCCGCCTGGACCGCGTCCCAGTCTGCGCCGCAGGCCAGACGGCTGTGTGTCTGGAGGACAAACGCGGTCTCGGTGCGGTGATCCACGGCGATTGCGCCGCGGTAGACACAGCCCCCGCGGGAGTCGGGCTGCCCGTCCTGGTAATGCTCCAGCGGCGGAGGCTCCTCCGTGGGCCTGATCCCTTCCAGGTACGTGTCGTCACCCGCGTCGTTCTCGCCCAGGCTCTGTCCGGTGCAGGCGAGCACCATCAATCCAAATACGATGGCCAGCGAAAGGTAGATGTATCTCATGGCTTGGTCTCCGGGTTCATCCTGTGGCACCGACGGCATGAGCACGCGGCGTGCCAAACAGATGGACACCGACTACCACGAGATCGTCGACACATGACTGCCCAATCAGCACACCAGTGGTGCGGTACGATTCCTCCGCCTCATCCGCCACATCTGTCCGCCCAATCGCATCCACAGCCGTCTGGATCAGCTGCACTCGGATGAGCCCCGTCGGTCACGGGCTGCAAACCGGACGAAGAAACGACACACCGCGTACCTTTTCCGTTGACGGCCCATCGGTGCAGCCGTACCTTCCGCCTGAACGCAGCCGTCCGGCTGCAGGCGTTTCGAGCGATGGTGCTCGACGTACCCGTGCTCCAGACAACCAGGTCGCTTTGTGTTCCGGCGAGGATCGGGATGGATTGGTGCGTCCGCATGGTGCGGCCACAGATCATCGCGTCCGCATGGCTGGAACACCTGAGGACAGAAATGAAACCGTCGCCAAGCTGCTCGTGCTCTTCGCACTCACCACCACCGCAGCCTGCGCCTCCGCCCCGAAAACGGTAACAGTGGTGGACGACACCGCACTCAAAGCGTGTGAGTCCGAACGAGATGCCCTCGCGCAGGAGAACGAACGCCTCGGTGCGTTGGCCAAAGAGCGCGCCGAGCTGCTCGAGAGCCTTCGCCGTGACCTGGATGACCTGATCGCCAAGGGCGTCCTAACCATCGAGATCCGTCGCGGACGGTTGGTGCTGGTGCTGCCCAACAAGGTCCTCTTCCCGAGCGGCGAGTCCAAGCTGACCCCGGAGGGTGCGGCGACGATCAAGTCCATCGGCGAGCGGCTCAAGTCCGTGGAGTCGCGGCGCTTCCTGGTCGCGGGTCACACCGACAATGTGGCCCCGAAGACCACGGCGACGTTCAAGACCAACTGGGAGCTGGCACATCTGCGGGGGATGTCCGTGCTGCGCGTCCTGCTCGAGGGCGGCATGAAGCCAACCGCGCTGGGCGCGACCTCCTACGGCGAGTTTGACCCGGTCGCGAGCAACGACACCGACGAGGGCAAGGCCAAGAACCGCCGCACCGAGATCATCCTGGTCCCGGACCTCGAGCGAGTCCTCGGCAAGGCGGAAGCCAAGAAGTAGTGGCCGGCGGTCGTCGGTAATCCATTCTACGAGGGCGGCGTCTCACCAAGAGGCGCCGCCTTCTGCTTTCCAGGCGGAGTCGTGAGAGTCGGCATGGCGACCTTGAGCGCGGCTGTGAACACCAGCAAGCCCGCCGCCCAGATGCCGGCCGTCACCTTCCACTCCACGAGCGTCGGCAAATACTCCACAATCTCGTGAAGGGTGCTCGGGATGAACCCAGGGATGATCAGTCCCATGCCCTTCTCGATCCAGATGCCGCACATGGCCGCGACGCACGCCGCGGCCAGCCAGAGTCCCTGCCGCCCCGAGCGGGGATGAAGCAGCGCGATGGCGCTGAAGACGTTGAGCGCAACCGACGACCACATCCACACGACCAGGCCGCTGTAGCCGTGCAGCCCAAAGAACAGATACTCGGCGGCGGCGGTGTGGGCGCCTCCGGTGTAGAATTCGGTGAACAGTTCTGCGGCCAGCATGAAGAGATTGATGACCACCGTCACCTTCATGATGTTGGTCAGCGTCGTCACTGGCGCCCGCCCCAGATCGTGCCGCGTGAACCGGCGAAGCAGCATCAGGGTGAGCACGATGAACGCCGGCCCGCTCACGAAAGCGCTGGCCAGGAACCGCGGGGCGAGCAGA
>CALBXO010000517.1 GCA_937890335.1 uncultured Pseudomonadota bacterium
TCCGGGAAGCGCTCCAGATCATGCCGGACAGCGAGGACGCACTGGCCCTGGCGGAGCAGTGGGAGCTGGGTCGCGACGAGCTCTTCCCACAGATGCACCAGGCGGAGCAATTGGCTGCGGTAGTCGACGCTCTGCCAGGCGCAGAGTCGGTGGACAATATGCTCGCCCACCTGACCGCAGATCTGGGAGGGGGGGACGACTCAGAGCACGAGGGGGCCGAGGAGCTCGACATCGAGGTCGAGGTCGACATGGACATCGTCGATGAATTCGACGAGCTGGACGACGACGACCTGGAACTCTACTCCGCGGTGGTCGAGGACCTGGACGTCGCGTACGAAGTCAATCCGATGGGAGAGGCGAGCCAATTGTCGCTCGCTGAGACCGACGGCGTGGTGCTCGCCGTCGAGCCCGACGACGAGATGAGCCAGGACGACCTGGCCGAGATTCAGGCGGGTTTTGGACTCAGCGCCGAGGAGATGCGGGACCTGAGCCTGGCGCTCAGCGAGGCCGAGGATTCCGAGGAGATCCGGGCCGTCGACTTCGACAATGGCGAGGCGTCTCACATGCTCGGTGAGCTGCTGCTCGGGGATGGACCCGACGCGGCGGAACCGGACGACACGGGCGAGATCGCCATACTCGATGACGATGACGACGACGACGATCTCATCCTCATGGACGACGACGACGACGACGACGACGATGTCGGCGTCCTCGATATCGACGACGCGGACACCGGCGACGACGGCGCGGAACCAGACGAGGTCCAGCTGGAAGTCGAGGCGCCGGCGCTGCGGCGCTCGGTGATTGTCCCGGCGCCGCCGCCTCAATCGGTCATCGTTTCGTCGGTCTCAGAAGGCGCGCCGACGGCACCGGTGGCCGCCAATATCGTGGCAGGGGTCCCCACCGTCCCGCTGGACGCGCCGCGCAGACTGAATACGCCGTCACCCGCGGCCCGCAATGAGCTGCGCAAGCTCGCGGATCACTTCAAACATGAGGTGGCCACGACGGCGTACACCCCGGCCAGTGATCTGGGGACGGTGACCGAAGCCGACATCAACGGGTCGCCTCAAGAGGAAGAGGGGCCGACGTCGTTGATCGACGTGGCGGCGCTGCGGCAGCGCATGTTGTCCGACCTGGCCGCCAAGTCGGTCAAGGCTCCCGTGCCGGCCGCGCCCACGCCGCCACCGCTCGACGACTCCGTGGACATTCCGGAGGAGCTGGCGTTGGAGCTGGAAGAAGTGGACTTCTACCTGGCGCAGGGGCTGAGGGAGGAGGCGCGGGGGTCGCTTCAGGACCTTATCGAGGAGTTCGACGCCCACCCGGCGCTGCTGAGCAGGCTGGCTGCCCTGGATGGAAACGGCGCCGTCGCGCCGGATCAGACACTCAAGATCGATCCGCAATTGGTAACGCTGGCCGCGGACGCCGTCAGTGGCGCGTCCGGCGCCGTGGTTCTCGATGCGTACCAGGCGGGCATCAATCACATGCCGGCGCTCGACGGACAAGAGGACAGCAGCCACCTCGAGCTGGGGTTGGCGTACCGGGAAATGGGACTGCTCGAGGACGCGATCGCCGAGTTCAAGGCCGCGGTAGCCGAGGACGGTGAGCAACCGCACGCGCAGTTCCTCATCGGCCAATCACACTTTGACCTGCGCCAGATGCGCGACGCGGTCACTCATTTCAAAGCCGCCTTGCCGCAAGCGCGCAAGGTGCCGGAACTCGAGCACCACGTGAATTACAAGCTGGGGTTGGCCTACGAGGCCCTGGGAGAGCGGGTCGAGGCAACCTACTACTTCCGCAAGATCAGCAGCCGGGGCGACCTCTTCCCCGACGTGCCCCATCGTCTCGAGAGATTGGCCTGACCGTGCGCTGGATGTGGGCGGTTGTGCTCGTGGTTCTCGCTGGCTGCCCGACTGGCAACCGGCGCAAGGACGTACAGCTTTCGCCGCTGCCCCCCAAACCCACGGCGCTTCCCGGGGCGCAGGCGGCAGCCGGTCGCGACGGCGCCCTGATGGGCTACGTGGACGGAGGCTCGTTCCTGCGCGGCAGCGCCGAGTGGGAAGTGGACAAGGCGTACAACCTCTGTGAACGCTTCACGCCCGGCAACTGCAACCGCGAGTGGTTTGAGACGGAGAGTCCCCAGCGGACGATCACGCTGTCGGCCTATTGGATGGACGTCACGGAGGTGACCAACGCTCAATATGACCAATGCGTCGCTGTTGGCGCGTGTGCACCTCCAAACCTGGCGCGATGCCTGCTTTGGGACGTGGAAGCGGGCGACTGGGCTCCGCTGCCTCCCCATGAAAACCGCGCCCGGTTTGGCCGGCCCGACCAGCCGGTCGTCTGTGTGAACTGGCACGAGGCCACTGCCTATTGCGAATGGGCGGGCAAGCGCCTCCCCACCGAGGCGGAGTGGGAGAAAGCGGCCCGCGGCGACAAGGCGCAGACGTTCCCGTGGGGGGAGTCCGATCCCAGCTGTGACGTGGCCAATATGTACAACCAGGAGGCCGGCGGGTTTGGGTGCGGCCGCGATGCGACGGCGCCCGTGGGAAGCTATCGCGAGTCCCCAAGCCCGTACGGCATGCTCGATATGGGCGGGAACGCCTTTGAGTGGGTGCAGGACTACGACGACGCGCAGTTCTACATCCACAGCCCGGCGCAGGACCCGGTGAACTTGGATCCACCGACCCAGACTACCGAGGAGGAGGGGGTGGCAGTCACCATGCCGTCCGACGTCCGCGGTATCCGTGGTGGCGCCTGGAACGCTGACGCCATGCTGATGCGCGGCGCCAACCGAGGCGGTTTCGCGGAGGCCGGCCGGACGGTCTACACCGGCTTTCGCTGCGCGATGAATCCTTAGAAGAGCAGCGCGGGAATGGTCGCGCCGTCCGTTTGTTTGCTTGGGCTCTGACGCCCGTTTGACCCTTCTCAGGAGCAGGTCATGAGTTCGAACTACGTGGATGGAGCGTTCGCGCCCGCGAGCACAACCGGGAACACCTGGACCAGCCGCTCGCCGGCGGACCGGACGGATGTGCTCGGCGAATTTACCGAAGATCTCGACGCCGTTGATGCAGCCGTGGGCGCCGCGCGGGCGTCGCAGGCGCGGTGGGAGCGGCTCGGAGCTGACGGACGGGCCACGGTCCTGAGAGCGTTCCGGGACGCGCTCTGGGCGCGCAAGGCGGTGATCGCGCGGACCATGGCGCGCGAGGTGGGCAAGCCACTCTGGGAGGCGGCCGGCGAAGCGGGCGCGTTGGGCAGCAAGGTCGACGTTACGCTGGGGGCGGGCCTGGACCTGGTGCAGGACCGGCGGCTCGGCGACGCGGAGGCCTGGTACGACGGCGGGTATCGATTCCGCCCGGTGGGCGTCTGCGCCGTACCGGGCCCGTTCAACTTCCCGCTCCACCTTGCCAATGGGCACATCCAGGCCGCGCTGGCCACGGGCAACACCGTCGTGTTCAAGCCAAGCGAGTTCGCCCCGCGGTGCGCGGAGCTGTACATGGAGGCCGCACATGAGGCGGGTCTGCCCGCCGGTGTGCTGAACATGGTCCAGGGCGGGCCGGACGCAGGCAAGCGCCTCGTCGCCTCCCGCGATGTGGACGCCGTGCTGTTTACCGGGTCGGTCCGCGCGGGTATCGCAATCCGGCGCGCGACCGTGGAGCAGCCATGGAAACTGCTCGCTCTGGAGATGGGCGGGAAGAACACGGCCATCGTTCTGTCGGATGCGGACCTGGACCGCGCGGCGTACGAGATCGCGACCGGGGTCCTTCTTACCGCAGGACAGCGGTGCTCCGGCACCAGCCGGGTGGTCTGTTCCAGGGATCTGGCGGACCCGCTCCAGGATCGACTCGCCCGGATTTTTGACCAGGTGCGTGTTGGACATCCGCTGAGTGACGACACGTTCATGGGCCCGCTGGTCAGCGAGGCTGCGCTCAACAAGTTTCTGGAGTCCGATGCCACGGGAGTTGAGGAGGGGTTTGAGCCCGTCCGACGCGGAGGGCGCGCGACCGTAGCGGGGGAACATGGCCCGCTGGATGGCTTCTACGTGACGCCGGCTCTCTGGCGCGCGCCCTTGGGGTCCTTGGCCAATGGCCCGCACGGGGGCGAGGAGATCTTTGGGCCCGATATGGTGCTCATTCCCACCGACGACGACGACGAGGCGATGGCTGCGGCGGCGAATGCCACGGAGTTTGGCCTGGCGATGTCGATCTTCACGCGGGACCCGGCTCGGTTTGAGTCGCTGGCCTTCCACCTGCGCACCGGCATTCTGAACTTCAACCGGGGCACGGTGGGAGCGTCGGCGCTGCTGCCGTTCGGTGGCGTCAAGAACAGCGGAAACCATCGCCCGGCGGCCATCACAGCAGCCCAGAACTGCGTGTATCCCGTGGCCACCCTGCGAAATCCCGCCGAGCTCGGCGAAAGTGAGGTCATGGCCCGCTTTCCGAACCCGCGCCAGTGACACGCGCATCCGACATACTCGGTCCCGGCGGTACTCTGTCCGAGCAGCTCGATGGCTACGAGACGCGCACCCAACAGCTCGACATGGCGGCCGCGGTGGAGCGCGCCTTCGACGAGAGGGGTCACCTGGTGGTGGAGGCGGCGACCGGTACAGGTAAGACGCTGGCGTACCTGATTCCTGCGATCCTGAGCGGCAAGACGGTCGTGGTTTCGACCGCGACCAAGGCCCTGCAAGAGCAGATTTTCCAGAAGGACATCCCCTTCCTGCGGCAGCTGTTTCAGGCCACGAAGCCCAAACGCGCCTTCAAGGCGGTGTACCTCAAGGGGCGCTCGAATTACCTGTGCAAGTTCAGGTACGAGGAGGCCACGGATCTGCGGTTCCGCTCGCGGGAAGAGATCGCGCTGTTTCCGGCGATCCGGAAGTGGGCGGGGAAGACCAAGACCGGCGACCGGTCTGAACTCAAGGGGCTGCCCGACGACTACGGTCCATGGGCGCAACTGAGTGCTACGGCCGCCCAGTGTCACGGCAGCGACTGCGCGTTTCACGCCGACTGCTTCGTGACCCGGATCCGGCGGTTTGCGCAAGACGCGGACATCGTCGTGGTCAACCACGCGCTCTTCTTTGCCGATTTGGCAGTGCGGGACGCCGGCGCTGACGGTATCCTGCCCGACTACGACGCGATCATCTTTGACGAGGCCCACCACCTCGAATCGATGATGACCAGCTATTTTGGATTCAGTGTCACCACCTGGAGGGTGCACGACCTGGCGACCGACATCCGGACGGAGCTGGACCGGCATCACGCCCTGAACCTGGCCGCTGTGAAGGTCCTCAACGACCTGGACAATGTCGCCGACGTGTTCTTTGGGGCGCTGATCGCGCAGCCGGGAAGGCACAGCCTTCAGAGCGTCCTGGACAGCAGCGACCGGACCGAGGTGGCCAAGCGGCAATTGGCGCTGGATTCGGCCCTCGAGCAGGTCGCGGAGTGGATTGGGACCCTGGACATAGGCGACACGGTGGAGCGCCTGCACGAGCGGTGCACGGAGCTTCGATCCGAGCTGTCGACCATCATGTCGCAGCGCATCAACAGCCTGGTCTACCTCGCAGAGAAGCGCTCCAAGGGGGTCATACTCGAGGCGCTGCCCCTGGACGTGGCGGACCTGTTCCGGGACAAGGTTCTCACCTTGCCCGGCCCCCAGATCTTCACGAGCGCGACGCTCACCGCGGGCAGCTCCTTCGATTTCTTCCTCGCCCGGTTGGGGATGACGGCGGATCGCAAGCTGTCGACGCTGTCGCTCGGGCACGTGTTCGACTACGCGAACAACGCTCTGGTCTACATTCCCAACCGGCTGCCAGAGCCGAACAAGCCGGACTTTGTCGAGGGCGTCTGCACGATCGTCGACTACCTGGTCCGCACGACGGAGGGGCGGGCGTTCGTCCTGTTCACGAGCTATCGCAATCTTGATCTCGTCTACAACGCGATGGAGGCGGACTTCCCCTATCCTCTGCTGCGGCAGGGCGAGGCACCGAAGGGCGAGCTGTTGGAGCGGTTCCGCGAGGATGTGTCCTCGGTGTTGTTCGCCACCCATTCGTTCTGGGAGGGGGTTGATGTCCAGGGCGAATCACTGAGCCTGGTCATCATCGACAAGCTTCCGTTCGCGAACCCGTCGGACCCGCTGACCAAGGCGCGGATGAACCTCCTGGACGACCAGGGGCAGGATTCGTTCCGCGACTACTCCATCCCTTCCGCGGCGATCTCGTTGCGGCAGGGGTTTGGTAGGTTGATCCGGTCGCAGCGCGATCGGGGGATCGTCGCGATTCTGGACAGTCGGATCGCGAACCGACGTTATGGCAGGACCTTCCTGAACTCGCTGCCGCCGGCGCCGGTGGTGTGGAACGCCAAGCAGGCCCGGCAATGGTGGCACCGCGTCACGGCCGGCGAGCCGGTTTCCGGTTGACTCTGCGCAGGTCCGGGCGCCAATGTTGGGGTGCATCCACACCGCTGCAGGGGGAAAGTGAGCCCGATACGGAGCCACGGTAACGATGCCGACCCGTCCGAAGGGGCGCGCCACAGCGACGGCCTGGTGCCGATTGTGCGATCCGCTGGGTCCGCTCCGCTGGAGCCGGGCACACTGCTCGCCGACAAGTTCCGGGTTGAGCGTTTGCTTGGCTATTGGGGCGGCCTTGGTTGGGTGTATCTGGCGACCCAGGAGCGCGTCGGTCGCCGGGTAGCGATCAAGGTGCTGCGCCGGGAGCTGGTCACGCGCCGCGAGTCAGTCTCGCTGTTCATCGACATCTCCCTGCGTCTTGGGGGGGTCGGCCATCCCAATCTGGTGCCCGTGTTCGACTTTGGCGAGGCCCCTGACGGTGGCCTCTACATGGCCATGCAGTACCTCAAGGGAGTCTCTTTGCAGGCGGTGCTGTCGCATGCGGGACGACTGGGTTGGCGGGCGGCGACAGACGTCGTCCGGCAGGCGGCGGCGGCGCTCGGCGCTGCCCACGAGTTGGGCGTGCATCACGGTGACCTCAAGCCCACCAATCTCTTTATCAATCACAGCGCCGTCTACGGCGACATGGTCAAGGTGCTGGATTTTGCGTTGGCGGACCTCCTGGGTCGGCCGGACGACACAGAGGGAGACCGCGCCGCCTCCGTTTGTGGCACACCCGAATACATGGCGCCCGAGACGTCGCTGCACGGTCACCATGACGCACGCTCAGATGTGTACTCCCTGGGCTGCGTTTTCTACCAGATGATTGCTGGGCGGTTGCCGTACGTCGCGCCGGACGCGGTGCAGACCGCGATGCTGCACCAGCTCGCCGCTGTGCCCGCGCTTGAGCCTGGTCTGGCGCCAGGCCCGTTTGCGGACCTGATCCTGCGGATGATGGACAAGAATCCAGCCCGTCGGCCCTCCAATGGGGGTGCGGTTCTGGCGGGTTTGCTGGTGGCCGAGGAGGAGTGGGTTCGGTACGACGACGTGCCCACCGCGGCGCTCGATGGCAGCGCCTTGAGCTTTCTCGAGACCGAGGCCTGGGCCACGCACTTTGATTCGGAGCCGCCGAACATGGAGTTGGCCGGCGCGGGCGAGCTCCCTCCGAGCCAGGAGGCCGTGCCCGCCGATGTATTCGAACCGGACCTGCTCACGGCGCTCCCCGGCGACCCCGACGCGACGTCATCGCAAGAGGCGGGTCTGTATGCGGGACCGGTGCAGGTCCAGTCGATGCAAGTTCGACAGGAATACCAGCCGCCTCCAGCTCAAACGAGTTCGGCAGTGCTGCTGTTGCTGATTGCGGGCGCGCTCCTGGCGATTGGGACGTTCATGGCCCTGGCCGCCCTCGCGGTGGTTGTGTTCCGCTGAGGGTGGACGCCGGTCTCGCAAACTCAGTGAAAGTCCTCGCCGCGAAGCAGCGTCCAAAGACCGGCGCTGTGGACGTGGAGCGACTCTGCAGACTCGATGACGGCGGCCACCGGTGACTCGGCCGAGGCCTTGCTGCTCGCGGCAGGGGCCTGCGTCAGGCTCAGGGGGCCCTCGTAGGCACAGTGAAGCTCCCAGAGGGTCGACTCGGACTCGGGGTCCAGGTGTTCAACTTGCCACGGCAGAGACCGAGCCCGGCGGCGGTCGAGCTGCGCGGCCAGCGGGCATGTTGGGTCGTCGAGTAGGCTGTCGAGAGCGGATTGGGTGGCGTCCAGACGCGGCTGGACACGCCCTCCGACCAGAGTGAGCAGGCTCGCGCGCAGCCGCGCCCGCGCGTACCTGGCCCGTCCGAGCGCCCCGGCTCCAAGCTCCTGGACCAGCGGCGCTGCGTCGGAGGAGAGGGCCTTGTAGTGTTCCCAGGTGGCCAGCGACTCAGCGTCGCGCAGGCCACCCACGCGGGAAAGAGGGTGCAGGAAGACGGTGTCCGCGGCGAACCCGAGCAGAGTCCCGAGACCCAGCGCCCGGTGGGCGACGAGCACTTCGAGCTCGCGCACATGGTCGCGCAGCACGGATGAGACGGCCGCGGCCTGGTCCAGGTTCGGTGCGGTGTGGCCGTTTGTGTAGAGCACCAGGCTGAGCTTCTCGTGCGAGCGCCTGTGGGCGTCTCGGAGGTGCTCGAACAGGTACCGAGGCAGGTCTGGGGCGCCGCGAAGGTCAAAAAGGACGACGACGCTGGAGCCGCGCTGCACCCCGAGCCGAGCGATCAACTTCTTGCGCGTCTCGTTGTATTCGAACCCGCCGGGTGTGGCGGCGCGGCTACCGCTGCCGGGTCGCCACGTGCTGGACTGGCCCAGCTTGTTCTTTCCGCTCACTTGTCGCGGGGGACGAATTCGGCGCGCCGGTTCTTGGCGTGGCCGTCGTCGGAGTTACCGGGGTCCAGAGGCATCTCCTCCCCAAAGCTCAGGATGTTGAGCCGCCCGGCGTCAATGCCCAGCTGCACAAGGTATTTGCGCACCGCGCCGGCGCGCCGCTCGCCCAGGGCGAGGTTGTACTCGGTGCTGCCGCGCTCGTCGCAATGACCCTGGATGATTATGTTCGCGTCCGGGTTGCGGCGCAGCCACTCGGCGTTGGTGCGGAGGATCTCCTGGGACGCGTCGGTGAGGACGGCCTCGTTGTAGTTGAAGTAGATGGTCTGGAGGGTGAGGACCTCGGGCTCGTTCTTTTTGTTGGCCTCGGCCGCCAGGCGCCGTTTCTCCTCCTGACAGTCTTCCCAGGCCAGTTCGCCGCTCTTTTTGGCCCGCTCGGCGAGCTTGCGTGCGGCCTTGGCCTTCACCTCGGCCTCTTCGTAGCGACCCTGCTCGACGAGTCGCTTGGCCTCCTCGAGCATCTGGGAGGCCTCGGCGAACTCACCCTCGGCGCAGTCGGAGACGACAGCGGCTTCGCGCACGGCCTTCTCCGCGTCGGCGATGGCCTTGTCGGGGGGGGACGCGCAGGCGGCGAAAAACATCAGCAGAAGTGCGATTGGAAACGCTTTGTACATGGACACGGTCTCACCTCCCCCAATTCGGTGTCGCGAAGCCTGAGCCAGAGGTCGTGATCAAAGTCTGGACTTCGCCGTCGGCCGTCATGATGTAGAGCCGGGGACCGGCGCCGCCGCGGGACGAGATGAAGGCGATGTAGCGGCCGTCGGGTGAGTACGCCGGCTCCTCATTGCTGCCCTGGTTTTGGGTCAGACGGTTGATGCCGCCGCTGAGATCGACGGTGAACAGGTCGAATTTGTTTCGCTCGTCGCGAGCGGTGAACGCGATGACATCCCCGCGCGGCGACCAGTCCGGCGCCGTGTTGTACTTCCCGGCGAAGGTCAGTCGCCGCTGGTTCCCACCGCCGGCGTCCATGACGTAGATCTGCGGGCCACCTGCGCGGTCGGACACGAACGCAATCTGCTTGCAGTCGGGGCTGAACGTAGGGCTGGTGTCGATGCCCCAATGGTCCGTGAGGCGCTGCTGAATCTCACCCGTGTTGGGGTCCAGGATGTAGATGTCGGTGTTGCTACCGCCCTGGGACAGGGTCACCGCCAGCTTGCCCCCGCATTCGTCGGCCCCGGAGTTTTGCCCCGGCCTGCTGGACACCGTCACCTCCTTGCCGCCGACTGACTTGTAGAGGTTTGGGTTTCCGTCCTTGTAGCTGGTGTAATAGATGGCGCGGCCGCCGAAGGACGGGAGGATGTTGATGCTCGTGTTCTTGCTCACGCGCCGAAGGTTCGCCCCGTCTACGTCCATGACGTAGATGTGCTTCTGCCCTTGGCCCGTGCGCGCGGCGAAGGTGATGTGGGTCCCGAAGATGCCGCGGTGCCCGGTGTAGTACTCAATGACCGCGTTCGCGAAGCGGTGGGCCTCGTCACGCAGCTGTGCGCGCGGGACCGTTCGGGGCTCCCACTGCTTGAGCTTGGCCTGCTTGCCCTTCCCGACCAGGAAGAGGCGCAGGTCCAGGGCGACCTGACCCGAGGCCTCCTTGTATCCGCCTTTGATGAGGCCCGATGCGCCGACGTTGTACCAGTTCTGGAAGTTGATTGTGGACTCAGTGAGTCCGTCGGTGCCGAGGTCAAAGAAGAAGCTGTCCTTGGGTAGGATCTTGAAGTAGCCGCTGATCTGCAGGTCGCGGCGGATGACCTCTGCGATCTCGGCTCCGATGGCGCTGTCGCCCCCGCCCAGCTTCTTGATGGGCGGGATGGCGATGGGAATCAGGGTTCTTCTGACGGAGCCTTCAATGGGGATGTTGATCCCCTCACCATCGACCTCGGGCTCGTCCTGAGCGGTCAATGGCAACACGGTGAGCAGCGTCACCAGGGTGGCCAATGCGCTGGCCAGATGTCTGTTCATCAAAATCTACTCTTCCATCGGGTCAGCGTAATTCCGCGCTTGACCAACAGGTCCCGAATCTCCGGATCGTCGGGCATGGGCAGCTTCCGGCCTGTCCCGGATTTGGCGGAGAATTTTCGAACCGCGTCTTCACATGCGGCGTTGAATTGCGCGTCGTCGCTCTTCTTTGTCATGCGCCAGGAGACGACGTACCCGTCGGGGCTGAGGCGCACCGAGATCCGCACCTTGCTGGCGAGCTCCTCGGCGCGCTGGCGCGTGACGGTCTGTGGTACACGCCATTGGGAGATGATGGCGCGTTGGATCTTGGCCTTGAAGGTGTTCATGAGGTGCGCCTGCGCCTCGTCGAGGCTGGTGCCTCCCTCGACACCGCTGGCGCGCCCCTCTTCTTTGTCGTCGTTGACGGGGCGGTTGGGGTTGTGCAGCGAGTCGAGCAGGTCGTTGACCCGCTCCTTCTTTTTCACGCGCACCGCGTCCTTGGGCTGGGGCTCTTCTTCCTTCTTGAGCACAACCTCGTCCGGCGACTTGGCCTTGTTGGCGAGGTTGACCGTCTTCTCTTCCACCGTCTTGGGCGCTGGGTTGGAGATTCGGGGGAGGGCGTTGGGGGGGCGCTCCACGCCGAGCTTGATGAGCTCCACGGGCGTAAAGGGCGCCAGCTGCACCTCGGCCTTCTTCTCGATCGCTTTGGACTGCGTGATGGTTCCGATGACCACAGCGACCACGACGGCAATGTGAACCAGGAACGTGACGCCAAAGCCGCCGAGCACGAAGCCGACGCCGTCGCTGCGTTGGTTGCCGAGGTGCTGGTGTGCGTCCTCCATCTACTTCTCCAGGTACTCCGGGTTCGTGACCATGCCCACGTTGTGAACGCCCGCGAGCTTGATTCGATTCATCACGCCGACCACAAATCCGTACGGAATCTCGGTGTCGGCCAGGAG
>CALBXO010000518.1 GCA_937890335.1 uncultured Pseudomonadota bacterium
AGGTCAGCCTGTACGGCGGGGTCCTGCTTCCATCTGACAAGCTTGAGCTGTACGAGCCCGATGTGACCCTGCCCAACCAAGGCTACAAGGGCTACGACGAGCTGGCTCCGGGCGGTGGACTTCGCGTGGGGTACTACCCGTGGGCGAGCTTTGGCTTTGAGGGGGAGGCGGGGGCAATGTTCGCGTCCACCGCGACCGACGGCGACGGCGTACTGCTGTGGACGGTGCGCGGCCACGCACTGCTCCAACACGCAGACTGGCGGCTGACCCCGTTCGTACTGGCCGGCGCTGGGATGCTCAACGCGTCCAGCGACGCTGACGTGGTCGGGTCCGACTACGACCCAGCACTCCACGTCGGCGTCGGTCTCAAATACCACTTCACGGACTCTGCAGTCCTGCGCTTTGACGTGCGGGACAACATCACGCCCGAGGCGGGCGGGACGAGTTTTACCAACAGCCTGGAGCTGCTCGGGAGCATCGGCCTTGTCTTTGGTCGCCCCGAGAAGGTGGCGGTGGTGGAGAAACCCCTCGACTCCGACAACGACGGGATTCTAGACGCGGACGACAAGTGCGTCGACGAACCGGAGAACGTCAATGGATTTGAGGATGAGGACGGCTGCCCCGAGCTGGATTCCGACGGCGACGGCTTCCTGGACGCGCAGGACACCTGCCCGGAAGTGCCGGAGAACGTCAACGGCATCGAGGACGAGGACGGCTGCCCTGAGGGCGACCGCGACGGCGACGGCGTGCTGGATCCCCTGGACGAGTGCCCGGATGTGAAGGGCGACAAGGCCAACGGTTGTCCCACGGCAGACACCGACGGTGACGGCATCCTTGACCCCGACGACAAGTGCGTCAACGAACCTGAGACCAAGAATGGTTTCGAGGACGCGGACGGTTGCCCCGACGAAGTGCCCAAGGAGATGGAGAAGTTCACCGGCGTCATCAAGGGCATCTACTTTGCGACGGCCAAGGACACCATCAAGCCCCAATCCAAGAAGACCCTGGATTCGGCGGCCAGCACGCTCAAGAAGTTCAACGACGTGAAGGTCCTCATCACCGGCCACACCGACAACGTCGGTAAGCGGGACTACAACGTGGACCTGTCCAACCGCCGCGCGGAGGCCGTCAAGGCCTACCTGGTGAGCAAGGGCGTGCCCGCCACGCGCATCAAGACCAAGGGTCTGGGTCCGGACAAGCCGGTCGCCGACAACAAGAAGAAGGCGGGTCGGGCCAAGAACCGCCGCATCGAGTTCGAGATCATCACCCAATAGGGCGATGGTCCGGCGCGAGACTCTCGCGCCCCTTGTTCTGCGGGTCAGGTGCCCCCCCGACCCGCCGGACGGCGGCTCCGGACATATTGTCCGGGGTCGCCTCATTCACTGTCACGCTCCGGGAGACTCCCGGTCGTGCGATGGCGCCTCCTCCAACGAGGCGCCGCAGCCTCCCCGCGGGAAAGGTGCCCCCCCGAACCGCGGGGTGACGGCCTCAGGCATTGCGCCTGAGGCCGTCTATCTCTCTCCAGTCGTCCACCTGCGACAGGGGCCACACGGGGTCCTGGAATGCGAGAGTCGACAGGGCGTCAAAGTCGGTGGCCCCCCGCGTCTTCACGAAGATGTTCTTGCGCGCATAGGGGGCAAAATACAGCAGGAACGGGAAGAACGACTTGCACACGGCGATGTCGGCATCCCACAGACTCAAGCCCAGGTTGCGGTAGAAACTTGGCTGCATCACGAGCGGCGCCGCCTCCGTCACACAGAGTTTCACGTAGCCCAGATCCAGCACGACAATGCGGCCGAAGGCCTCCGTTCCCGTCTGGCTGAGGATCTTGCCGTGTACGTCGAGAGGCTCGTTCCATTGGGGATCGAGCTTTCCTCCGACCGTGGCGTGCACGGTCTCCCCGACGCGCCGGGACCAGAGCGCCTCTACAACGACTGCATCTCGCATGGGCACGTACGAGATCAACCCCCGACCGTGCCCGAGCAGCTCCTGGATGAGCCGCGTGTTCTCACCCGATGCGCCCGCGCCCACCACGTCCGAGGCGTCGCTCATGACCACGGTGCCGACCATCCGGCGCAGGCGGGCGCTGCGGGCCCGGTCGATGGCCTCGGTGGCGCCGACGAAGACCGGAGGCTGCTTGTGGCGCACTCCCCAAGCGAGCTCGGCGAGCTCGTCCGCCAAGGCGTTGGCTAGCTTGTCGTTACCGTTGGTGACGACGTGGACGGCCCACCCCAGGCGTGGGTGCGCGTTGAACGGGTGCACCATGAACAACGAAATCGACAACACGCGGGGGTCGCGCTCCTTGCGCGACATCCAGGCAAAGAGGTGGAAGACCGGAGGCAGAAAGTCGATGGTGATGCCGCCGCCGAGCACCAGCGGCAGGGAGCGCCAGGCTGTGGTGGGGCGCACATCGCCGTCGAGCAGCCCCAACAGCAGACGGCCGGCTTTGAACCCAGTCTTCGCGTGGTCTCGGTGTGGATTGGTGCGGTAGCCGCACAGAATGTCGGCGTTCTCCACCATGGCCGGAGTCAGCATCCCGTGGAGGTCCAGGGTCGTGGCGATGCGGAGGTCGGGAAATTCGGATTTGAGGCGTCGAAGCAGGGTCCCTTCTGGGTCCGGATCGTCCTCGACGTTCATGGAGCCGTGCTGGGCCAGGCACAGCGCGTGAAGTGGCTGGGCGGCGCGGAGTTCGTCTATGAGACGGTCTGTGTACGCCCGGAAGGTGCTGGTGGAGACCGGGCCGGCGCTGATGGCCCAGGCGCTGAACAGCGGGATGAGCTCCACGCGCCCGGCACCATATTTGCGCAAGGCCCGCGCAAATCCGCTGAGCTCCGCGTTCTTCAGAAACCCCTCGACCTCCTGGCCATCCGGGCCGATCCTGCCCAGGAGGTCCTCGCCCTCGTAGAAGTGCGTGCGCCGAAAGTCGGCGTCCGTGGTAAGTACCCGAGACAGGGCGTTGGTCTCCTGCTGGATTCTGGCGACCGCGATCCGGTAAGTCATGAGCGTTCCCCGTTGCGCGCACGCAGCGCGGCCGGTGGACAGTAGGAGGTGCGATGCCGACGAGGCAAGAGATGTGGGGTCGCCTCGGCGACGAGGTGGATGTGCTCGTCGTCGGCGGCGGTATCAACGGCGCTGGCATTGCGCGCGACGCGGCAAGACGGGGCCTGCGCGTGGCGCTGGTGGAGATGAACGACCTGGCGTTCGGAACGAGCTCCAGGTCGTCCAAGCTCGTGCACGGTGGCTTGCGGTACCTGGAGCAGCTCGAGTTCAGCTTGGTGTTTGAGGCGGTCAGTGAGCGGCGCATCCTCATGGACATCGCCCCGCATCTGGTCAATCCACTGGGCTTCCTCTTCCCGGTCTACAAGGGCTCGCGCCGCCGCCTTGCCACCATCAACGCAGGGATGTGGCTCTACGACGGTCTGGCCCTGTTTCGCGCGCCCCGGCGTCACCGAAAGCTCTCGGTGAAGGACGTGCGCCGCGAGGAGCCGGCGCTCGGCACCGAGCGTCTGACCGGCGCGCCGCTGTACTACGATTGTTCCACCGACGACGCCAGGCTCACGTTGGAGTCGGCCCTGGACGCGGCCCACGTGGGCGCCATCGTCTGCACGTACGCAAAGGTGGTGAGCTTCACCAAGGATGAGCACGGTCGCATCACCGGCGCGGTCGTAGACGGCGGCCTGGGCGGCGGTCTCAAGGAGGTGCGCGCCAGCGCCGTGATCAACGCCACCGGACCGTGGACCGACCGGACCATCTCCATGAGCCAGCGGTTGGATGGCGGGTCATTGCTGCGCCCCACCAAGGGCTCACACATCGTCGTGGATCGGGCCAGGCTGCCCGTGGAGAACGCCATCGTCTGCTTTCATCCGGACGATGGCCGCGTCGCGTTCGCAATTCCCTGGGGTGACCGCACCTACATCGGCACCACGGACACCGACTACGAGGGTGACCCGGCGGATGTCTACGCGACGCGCGAGGACGTGGACTACCTGTTGGACGCGTGTCGCCTCTATTTCCCGCGCCATCCGCTTGGCCACGACGACGTCATCTGCACCTGGGCGGGCCTCAGACCGCTCATGCGGCCCGCCCTGGCCGGGGAGGACATTGACGAGAGCGCTGTCAGCCGAGAGCACCAGATTGTCGTTGGCGCCGACGGCCTGATCACCATCGCCGGTGGCAAATTGACTACTTACAGGCGCATGTCTCACGAGGTCGTGGACACCGCTGTGAACCTGCTGCGCCTGAGCGGGAAGCTGCCCGACTCCCTCTCCGAGGCCGCGACGGACAAGGCGCCCCTGCCGGGAGCTGTGGGCTGGCCGGCGGACGACAACCATGAGCGGGTCGCGCGGAAGGTCAGCGACGTGGCGCCGTCCCTCGCGGAGACCAGCGCCCGGTTGCTGGCGGACACCTACGGCATGCGGTCCATCGAGATCGCGGGCCTGGTCCGGAAGGATACTGGCCTGGGCGACGCGCTCGTCGAGGGGCGCCCCGAGATTCTTGCGCAGGTGGATTGGGCCGTAACCGAGGAATTGGCGGCCACGGTCTGCGATGTGATGATTCGTCGCACGCAGCTCTACTACCGGGATTTTGACCAGGGCCTCGGCGCGGCGCAGGCCGTCTCGCGGCGCATGGCCACGCTGCTCGGGTGGACCGAGGAGCAACGCCAGGCCTCCGTGGAGGCCTACCGCTGCGAGGTCCAGCGGTCGCGGGCGTGGCGCAGTGGGTCGAGCGACCCTGTCAGCTGACCGGCTCCAGGACCGTCGAGAGCGCCAGCGGGCCGCGCAGCGGGGCGCAAGCCGCTTGGATCTGCATCTCGCTGGCCCTCATGAGTAGGCGATGGGCTTGGGGCACCGGCGACATGCTAACCGCCACGCCCGCACGGAATGTCAGCTGCGCGACGCCGTTGTCCAGGACGAAGGCCATGCTCGACAGCTCGGTCACGAGGGCACGCACCGCGACGAGGGCTGCGTCCGCGTCGGGGGCCGCAAGTGCGATGGCCAGACCTCCGTCCTCCAGTTCTCCCCGGACGCAGGAGGGGTCGAACCGGGCACGCAGTACATCTCCGGCCAACCCCACCACGTCGCGGCGAGCGCCCGACCCAAACCGGGCGTCGAGCGCCTCCATCTCACGAGCCCGAATCGCCGCCACAGCAATGCAGCCTTCGTGGCGCAGCTCGCCGATCCGCTGCGCGAGAAATTGGGTGGTGTCCAGACCTGAGACGGAGGCGCTCCGGGCATCGTTCGCCGGCGCGTTCCGCAGCGCGAGGTCAGCCAGCCGATGAACAATCTCCTCGGAGATCACGGGGATGGCGACGTAGTCCACCGCGTCAACGAGGGCGGCCCGCCGTGCAGACGGGCTGAAATCCCGGAGTAATCGGAGCGTCCGTCCGCGGCTGGCCCCAGCGATGGGCGGGGCGTCTGGGCCCAGCACAAACAGGTCAGCTTCCACACCCGGTTGGTACGGCACCAGACGAATGGCAGTGCGGGCCAACGCCACCCTGACCTGATCCTCCACGTCGGGTTCGGCGAGGAGAGCGACCCGCGTGCCCGTTGGATTCAGCATCGACAGCCGCGCGCCGAGCTCGCCCCGCGTGTAGCCCAGGGCGCCGGTCCACAGGCACGGTGTCTCTGTGCCTTCTGCCACGGCGACGGGCACGGCCGAGCAGCCGGGCACGAGCCGGATGGCCCGGGCCCAGGCAAGGGGGGCGTCGGCGGTGACGTGGACCAGGTCAGGAGGGTTGCGGCGCGCGTGGCCCAGGGCCTCGGCGAGCGTGCTGCAGCGAGACACCGACAACGCGTGTCCGGACGCGTAGGCCTCCAAGGTTTCCAGGTCTGCGGTCTCCGTCTGGCCAGCCAAAACGATGTAGGGGTCATGGGTGTCGCTGAGCGCGGTCATCACCTGTGTCAGACTGCGCAGCTCCTGGATTGTCGCGGCGGCAGCGTCCCAATCGGCCTCCTGGGGTTCGGTCGAGGCGAGGACCTTGAGGGCAGCCTCGGCTCGCCCTGCGACCTCGCCAAACTGCGGCATGCCGTACATCCCGGCGGTGCCGTGGATGCGGTGCGCGGCCTTGAGGGCGTTGGCCAGCGCCTGGGCGTCCCCACGGGCGCGGTGCCATCGGAGGTCCGAGTCGATGGCCTCGACGCGCACCGCGAGGCCCTCGACGTAGCGCGCCTGGAGCGCGGAGACTCTCGCGGCGGGCGCGTGGCGCCCCCGAATCTCCGCGAGCTCAGCGGCAACGAGGGCTACGGTATCGGGCTCAGCTGGCCGGTACATCACCGTATGCGCCGACTCGAGGGACCGGCAGGGGTCCCCCGGGTTGGCCAGGAAGATGGTGGGAGGACGGCCCGCCGGCGACGACCGGCTGGTGGCGTCCAGAAGCGCGATGTCGGGGGACGCGCCCTCGGTCCCTGCGCCGCTGTGGACCCGCCATCCATTGGCCTCCAGGGCGGCCTCCCAGGTGGCCGACTCCGCGACGCTGCTCCACAAAGTTCTCACGACTCACTCCTCGGCCCCATAGGGTCTCGACCACACAAGTTCCGTGCCACGCCAGCGCGGCCCACGGGGCGCCTCCCTGAGTGGTTGGCCAGGTGCAGTTTGAGACTCCCGGCGCCCGAGGTCGCACCTTGCGACGGACTCATGAGTTCAGCAGCGACGGCAGCGACGTCGGGTCGAATGGTTTGGTGAGCGCCTGGGCGATGCCCAGCTGGCGCAGCTCGTCGGCCGAGTGCGTGGGGCCGGCGGCCGTCATCAGCACGACGCGACTGCCCGAGAGGTCGTAGACGGCTCGCAACGAGGCGAGGACGTCGATGCCGTCGGAGTTCGCGAGATTCTTATCCAGGAGAATATAGTCCGGGACACTCTCGGCGAGCGCGGCCCGCGCGGTGGCTTCGTCGGTGGCGAACCGTGCGGTCCAACCGTCCAGGTAGTCGATGGCAAACTCCAGCACACGAGCGATGGCCGGGTCGTCGTCGATTACGAGAACGGTGGTAGGCTTGCGCATTTGCGCAGCGTGACAGACGGGCTCGGTTGGCGCAATATCGGAGGATGCGAACCGGTGAACCGTCCTCTGTAGATGCGTGGCGCGACGCGAGCATCCGATCCGCCGGGCTCGATGGCCCAGGCCTGGACCCGGACCTGCGTGACCCCGTCTCCCTGACCGGGACCGCGCTGGGGGCGGACCGCACCTGGGTTTCCGTGCTCGGCCCCGACGGCGTAGTGTTCAAGGCGGCCACCTGGCCGGTCGCCGCCGGCGGCGGGCACAGCCCACTCACGGAGCTGGTTCATGCACACGGGGCCAGCTCGGCCAACTCCGCGCTCGCTATCGCCGCCTTCGGGGACGATGTGGCGCTGGCGGACTGGGATGCCACTCACTGGGCCGCGGTTCCCGTCCGCACGGCGGAGGGTGTGGTCGTCGCTGCGCTTCAGGCGGCGTGGCGGAAGCAGCCCGACGGCGATCCGGGACCCCTGTTGGAGGTGGGGGCTCGGTTGCTGGCCCACCAACTGGACTCCCGGCGAGACCGAAGCGACCTGGCGGAGGCGCTGGAGGGGCGCCGCCTGGCAGCCGCAGAGCTGGACTCCTTCTTCTCGCTCTCCGGCGATCTGCTGGCGGTGACCGACACCACCGGGACACTGCGACGAACCAACCGAGCCTGGGTCGATGTGCTGGGCCACACGCGTCTCGAGCTGGACAACATGACGTTGTTCGATCTTGTCGCGGTGGAGGAACGCGCCGCCATCTCGGACGCTCTGGTAGCCACAGAGGCCGGCACTGTCGAAGCGCGCGCACGACGCGCAGACGGAAGTTATCGCGATCTGCACATCGCCGTGGCGGTGCTCCCTGGCCAGGGCACCCGGTTTCTCGTCGCGCGGGACATCACTGAGCGCAACCAGCTCGCGCGGATGAAGGCGGCGTTCATCGACACCGTGACCCACGAGCTGCGCTCGCCCATGATGTCCGTGCAGGGGGGGCTCGCCATTCTGGTCCGGGCGATGGGCGAGGAAGACCTGTCCCCGCGCGCGCGTGAGCTTGTCGAGATCGCAGAACGAAGCGCTGCCCGCCTGGTTCGGTTTGCCAACGATGTACTGGATGTGTCCCGGATGGAGGCGGGTCGGTTGCCGGTGCAACTGGCGCCGGTGCCGCTGGCCGCCGTGTTTGAGGAGGCGCTCCCGTCACTACAGCTGGCCGCGATCGCCAGCGGGGTCACGATTGACGTGGCGCGCAGCCCTACGGCGTGGGTGCGCGCCGACGTTGTGCGCGCCGGGCAGATCTTGATCAACCTGGCGGGCAACGCCATCAAGTTTTCGCCGGCTGGAGCCACAGTCGCAGTCCGCTGCGAGGTGGAGGGCGAATTCTGGCGTCTGGAAGTGTCCGACCAGGGGCCTGGAATCTCGGAGGAGCACTGCCAAGCCGTCTTTGGTCAATTTGCGCAGCTGCCCGGGCAGTCTGGCCGGGGCGGTGCCGGTCTGGGGCTTCACATTGCCCAGCAGCTCGTCGCAGCGCACGGAGGCCTGATTGGCGTGGACAGCGAGCTGGGGACCGGATCCACCTTCTGGTTCACCCTGCCCAGATGCGAGCCGGTCAGTCCCGCGTGACCCCAAATCTCTTGATGCGACGGTAGAGCGTCGCGCGGCTGATTCCCAACTTCTCCGCGGCCTCATCGATGTTCCAATCCGTGGCGTCCAACGCCGCGCGCATGAGGGTGTGGGCGTTGGCCTCCAAGGAAAGATCTCCGGTGGGTACGGTCTCGGCAGCTGGCGATGCCCCGCGCAGCACCTTGGACGGCAGGTCGCTCGGGCCAATCTTGGAGCCTGACGCCACCAGGCTCGCTCGCATCATCGTGTTCTCGAGC
The DNA here is from genome assembly GCA_937890335.1 of uncultured Pseudomonadota bacterium. Lineage (GTDB taxonomy): Bacteria > Myxococcota_A > Bradymonadia > Bradymonadales > CALBXO01. The sequence goes on from CALBXO010000518.1 coordinate 8,847, forward strand.
TCGCGGACGTTGCCGGGCCAGGAGTAGGCACAGATCCGCTCCATCGCTGCGTCGCTGATGGC